>CAZKSP010000025.1:0-17282 GCA_964555385.1 uncultured Chitinophagaceae bacterium | reverse complement strand
TCGAGCTGGCTCTGCAGATTGACCAACTGCCGGTAGCGGCCGAAGACATGTTCAAGCACGTGAACAGCGGCCGGTTGCGGTGTGAATTGGACCGGGCTGCCGGTTGGCTGGTTGGCTAGGAAGCTGGCCCAGTCAGTGGCCCGACCAGCGAGCGTCTCACCACGGAACTTGGCCAGCAGGGCTGAGCCCCAGGCAGTGCCCTCTTCACCACCGGCCAGAATTGTCACCGGAGTGTTAAACGCATCGGCAACCAGTTGCCCCAGCTGTGGCGTCCTGACTAGGCCGCCCGAGAGAATAATCTCGCTTCGTGGATAGCCCTGCCGGTCGAGCTCATCACTGCCGATTTTAAGATTGAAGATTGTCGCCAGCAGCATTGCCTTGACGGCATTGCCGGGCGTGGCGGTTGCATCATTGAGGCCAAGGACGAGCGCTGTCCCACCGCGTGAAACCCCCAATCCAGGCTCGTCATCCATGAAGGGGAGGGCCAGCAGACCACCGCAGTCGGCTGGGGCCGCAAGCACCTGGGGCATGATGATGGAAAAATCACCACCGAACATTTCCACAACCATGTTCATGGCGGTCGTTCCGTTTCGCAGCCAGACCATGTTAATCGGCCGTCCATCGGGAGCACAGAAGTGATCGATCGCCTGAGAGATGCCCTTGAAGGCTCGGTCGCCCACCGAGTTGGCCACGACACTGGTGCCAAAGCTCATGGAGACCTGGCCCGGCGCGGCGATCAGCGAGCCGGCCAGAGCGGCCGGCTGGTCACCCTCTGCCGGCGCGACGGGAACACCCTGCGGCAGACCGAGTAGTTCGGCCCCCCGGGCATTGACCGTGCCGGCGTCCTCACCCGCCTTGCGGACTGCCGGCAGCAGCTCTACCAGTTGCGGTAGGGCCTTGCCGGGCAGGCTCTCGGCGGCTGCTGCATTGGCGAGGGCGTCGAACTCACGAAGCATGTTCTGGTCATAGTCGAGAGTCACCTGATCGATTGGGAACATGCCGGCGGCGTCACCGATGCCGAGTGCCCAGTCACCAGTGAGCCGCTGGGCTATCCAGCCGGCCGGTGTTGTGAGGTGGGTGGTTCGGGCGGCCTGCTCTGGCCGGTTGCGGATGGTCCAAAGCCAGCGGACAGCGGTCATCCGTTTGGGGCACTTTGCCCCTAGTCGCTCGGTCAACTCATGCCCCTCAGCCTCGTTGCGGCCGTCACACCAGAGCCGAACCGGGCCAACCGGTTCGCCAGTGGCATCGGTGAGTACCTCGCCGTGCATCTGGCCGGAGATGCCGATAGCCAGCACTTCCATCTCGACCTGCATGGCTGCGAGCTTGCGGCGAAGGTTATCCATCGCTGCGGTCAGGGCTGCCTCCCAGTCGGCTGGCTGCTGCTCGAAGCATTCGGGGCCGAGGTCGGGCAGCATGTCGTAGCCGCCTTCACCACTGGAGATGATCTTCAGGTCGGCGTCGGTGAAGATCACTGACAGTCCCTGTGTGCCGGCGTCGATGCCAAGGTATCCCTGGGTCTTCATCGGTGGGTCCTGGAGGTGAGATGGACATCGGGGCGCGATTGCCAAGCACGAACCACGGCGGTATGCCGCTCCCGTTGCTTTCGCTTCGGGCTTTCTGCGCCGGGGAACCCCCGTTCAGCGGCATAGCATACCGGGCTGCTACCCACTTCGCAGGCCCGCGAGTACTTGCTTGATCTGCTGGTCAATCTGACCGGCTGCTTCAGCAATTGCCGTTCGTTGCCTGTCGGTCAGTGGCTGCCGGCCAGCACCAAAGTCAAAGCCCCGCAGACTGGTCGCCAGACGCACGCCTTCCGGAAAATCACCGGCAGCGAAGACCATATCGAACAGGGTCAGCACCTGGCGTTGCAGCCGCAGGGCCTCATCGAGCTGGCCGGCCATCGTCAGGTCGTAGACCGCCCGGGTCAGTTCGGGCAGGAAGCAACTGGTGGCGTGAGTGCCACCCTGGCAGCCGGCCAGCAGCATAGGCACCAGCACCGCATCCCAGCCAGTCATGAAGACGAAGTCGGGCCGCTGGGGCCGCACCGCCTCGATCATCCGCATCATGCCGGCCAGATCACCGGAGGAATCTTTGATGCCGATGATCCGCTCGAACTCAGCCAGCCGGCGAATGGTTGGCAGGTCGATCGGACTGGCGAACATCGGGATGTTGTAGAGCGTGACGTCGATCGGTGTGTGCTGGGCAATCTCCCGGTAGTAGGCAAACACACTCTCGGGTGAGAGCTTGTAATAGAAGGGAGCGACGATCGCGACGGCCCGGGCGCCATAGTCGCGGTAGGCCTCACAGGCAGCCAGGGTTTCCCGGACGTTGGCCTCGGCGGCTCCGGCCAGCACCGGCACCCGGCCAGCGGCCTGCTCGCAGACGATCTGGATGATCCGACGCCGCTCTTCGGCAGTGAACCGGGTGAACTCGCCCGTGGAGCCGTTGGGGTAGAGCCCATGGACACCCTTCTCGATCAGCCAGTCGACGTAGCGACGTAGTTCAGCCTCATTGATCATTCCCCCCGCATCGAGCGGAACCATGTGAGGTGTGAGGATGCCGTGGATAGGAGTCGGTGTTTCTGTTGCAGCCATATTTATTGGGAACCAATCCAGCATCACATTCAACTGGAAGGCAGTTGTTTGGGGATCACCATGGTGTTGCTGGAAAGTCCTCTTTCCAGGCCTCGTACAGCATCTGAAGCCGTGCCACGGTTTCTGGTTGTTCAGTCGCCAAGTCAGTTGTTTCGGCAGGATCTTCCGCGACGTTGAAGAGGAGCGGATTTGTCTTCTTCGTCATAACTTCCGCCGCCGAACCCTTGGCTGTCTGCTTGAGCCGGCCCTTCTTTTTTCGGCCCTGCTTTTTTCGCGGCTCGTCGGTGTTTCCAGCAACGAGCTTGAGGTCGCCGTGACGCACCGCCCAGCGAGAACCAGATTTCCAAAAGAGCGTCTCATGTGGCCGCCCCTGTTTGGTGCCCGTCAGATATGGAATCAGGTTGACGCCATCAAGGGGCTTGGTGAAGGCCTTGTTCATGCCAGCAGCAGCCAAAACGGTTGGAAAAATGTCGAGCGAAATTATTGGGAAGTCGAAGGTTTTCCCGCCCGGGAATTTCTCCGGCCAACGAATGGCAAAGGGGACCCTGATGCCACCCTCCCAAGTGCTTCCCTTGTAGCCCCGGAGGGGTGCATTGTCGTGACTGCGAACACCCCCGTTGTCGTTCAGGAAGACAACCAGTGTGTTTTTTGTCAGGCCCTGTGTCTCAAGTTCATCGAGAACCAGGCCAACAGCGCGGTCGAGCGCAATCGCCATGGCGCGGTGTGTTTCGTTTCCGCCCCCCCCACGGGTCAGTTTCAAATCTGCCTCGGTGGCATGGTTTGGTCCGTGGGTCGCATTGAAGGCGAGGTACATGAAGAAGGGTTTTGTGCCGCGGTTCGCGATAAATTCAGCAGCGGCACGACCAAGTTCATCGGTCATGTAGTCAAACGTCTCGGCCACCGGCTTTCGATTTCGCAAAAGCTGGTTGAGGATGGTTGGTTCAGCAAGTGGGAAGTAGCTTCGTGCGCCTTGGAGAAAGCCGTAGTAGTCGGTGAAGCCCCGCGAGAGGGGATGAAATTTTGGTGCGTAGCCAAGATGCCATTTGCCAATGGCAATTGTTTGATAGCCCTGAGAGGCAAGCACTTCCGGCAGTGTTGTCTCATTCAGCGAAAGACCATTGGTTTCGCTGTAAACCGGAGGAATGTTGAACTCGTGGCCAAAGCGATTTTGGTATCGGCCCGTGAGTAAACCAGCTCGCGTGGGGCTGCAAACGGTGCCGCTGGTATAGCCACTGCTGAAACGCACGCCATCTCTGCCGATCGAGTCAATGCGTGGAGTTGGGAAAAGCTTTGAGCCATGCATCGAAAACTCATTGAATCCAGCATCGTCTGAAACGATCACCACGATGTTCGGTTGAGTCTCTGGTGCTGCCCAAAGAGGCGTTGTTGCCAGCAGGAACACAAGTGCAAGCGTGCGTCGCATGGGCCAACATTCTCCCGGAAATGGTCTCGTCAGATGAGAGTTCAGTTTTTTTCCTGAAGGACTTCGTCATGCAGCCAATCGAGCATTCGGTCTGGCCAGTGTTCAATGCTTTGCCGTTTTGATCGCTTACCCATGCCGAAGCCGTGGCCGCCGCGGGCATAGATGTGGGCTTCATAATCGACACCAATTTCGCGGAAGCGGTGCATCAGGTTAAGCAGCACACTGGTGTGCGGATCGTCAGCGGCAATCAGCATGAAAGCCGGGGGACTGTCCGCGGGAAGTTTGGATGGAATTCCAACGGGGCCGGGATAGACCAGCATTTGGAAGTTCGGCTTGGCGTGCTGCCGATCGATCGGGTCGGCTGCATTCGGGTCGCCCTCGCCGGGCTTGTAGCAGGTGATCGACACCACTTCGCCGCCAGCTGAAAACCCAAGCATGCCGACCTTCTTCGGGTCGATACCAAACTCGCCGGCCCGGTGTCGTACCAGCCGTACCGCTCGCTGGCCGTCCTGAAGCACATGCTCCTCGAACTTGTAGGGCACGCCGGGCTGGCGGGAGAGGCGATACTTCAGCACGAATGCCGTGTAGCCATGTTCGGCCAGGAAGGCAGCAGGTTCAGTGCCACCACCTCGGATGCCGAGATTTCGGAGACCACCCCCGGGGGCAACGATGATGGCAACGCCGTTCGCAGTGCCTTCAGCTGGGCGGAATACCGTCAGTGACGGATTGTGGACGTTGGTGATGCTGCCACCATTGACAACCTCGGCCTCCTCTCGCCGGTCTTCAAAGCCCGGGGCACCATTTTCCCAGAGCGGAACGACAGGGGCGTCACTGAAGGCCGAGGTGGGCTGGAAGAAGACGACTGCCAAGAAAGCCAGCAGAAGTCGGCCAAAGGCTACGGTCAACGGTTGCATGAGGGAGGTTTCCAGGAGTTTAATAGTTGAGGGCGGAGTGCGTCAGCGACCGAAGCATAGCGAACAATGAGGACAATCAGGCATGCAAACTCGAGGAACTTTTTCAGGGGGCTTCATTGTCGTTCTTGCTGTTTTGCTGACGACCGGGAGTGAAAATGGGCTCTGTGCCCAGCCGTCCGCAGCCGGTTCACGGCCGAATGTGCTGTTTTTGTTCGCCGACGATATGACCCACGAGGCCATCCGGGCGGCTGGAAAGACCGATATCGACACCCCGAACCTCGACCGGCTGGTGGCCCGTGGCACACGGTTCAGCCATGCCTACAACATGGGCTCATGGAGCGGCGCGGTCTGCGTGGCCAGTCGCACCATGTTGATCACCGGTCGCAGCGTCTGGGATGCCAACAGCATCTACAACACAACCGATAAAGAGCGGCAGGCTGGCGTGCTCTGGCCGCAACTGCTCAAGGCGGCAGGCTACCGCACGTTCATGACGGGCAAATGGCACATCCGGACTGACGCCGCCAAATGCTTTGATGTGGCCCGACATGTCCGTCCAGGCATGCCAAAAACTGTTGACTCATCCTACAATCGCCCGCCCGCTGCCGGTGAAGATCCTTGGAGTCCCACCGACACGAGTCTCGGGGGCTTCTGGGAAGGAGGTCGCCACTGGAGTGAGGTGACGGCCGACGATGCGATCGACTTTCTCGGCCAGGCTAGCCAGCAGCCTTCGCCAGCCTTTTTCTATATCGCATTCAATGCTCCGCACGACCCTCGGCAGTCTCCGCAGGAGTATCTCGATCGCTACCCCGTCGAGCGAATCTCGCTTCCTGAGCCGTTTCTGTCGGAGTATCCCCATGCTGAAGCGATGGGGGCAGGTCGTAGCCTGCGGGATGAAAAGCTGGCGCCTTTTCCCCGTACAGAACGGGCGGTAAAGGTGCACCGCCGCGAATACTACGCCCTGGTGACACACCTCGATGATCAGATTGGCCGCATTCTCGATGCCCTTGAGGCGTCTGGGCAGGCCGACAACACTTGGATCTTTTTCACGGCTGACCACGGGCTGGGGGTCGGCCATCATGGACTCATGGGCAAGCAGAACCAGTACGACCACTCGGTGCGGGTGCCATTTGTCGTTGTGGGGCCGCAGGTGCCTGCCGGGAAGACTGATCCGACGCCGATCTACCTCCAGGACGTGATGCCGACCACGCTTGAACTGGCTGGGGCTGTGAGGCCAGAGCATGTCTTTTTCAAGAGCCTGCTGCCACGGCTCGCCGGGACATCAGGCAAGCCTCCGGCGGCACCTTACGAGTCGATCTATGGCAGCTACCTGAAAAGCCAGCGTGCAATCAGTCACGACGGCTGGAAGCTGATCGCCTATCCAGAGGCGGGGGTGCTGCGGCTCTTTCATGTCAGCGACGATCCTGACGAGACGGTCGACCTGGCCGACCAACCAGAGCATGCTCCGCGACTGCGGAATCTCTACGATCGACTGGTCGTGCTCCAGCAGGATCTTGGGGATACGGTATCGCTTCCGAATCTGCCCCAGTAGCGAATGCTGCCGCCGGATCGCAGAACTGGTCGGTCTGCCGTCCAGTCGGGCTTGTTTCATGAGAAGCAGCTGCCTGGCCGTAGTTGCCGGTCAGCATCCGTTCGAACATGCAGCGAATACGTTCGATATCGTTGATCCTTCTCCTGGTGCTTGCCTGGGCTTGAATCAATTCTGCCTGGGACAACACGCCATCGCGGTTGCTGTCGAACTCGGAAAGCGTACTGGCCGACTGGACTCGCACATCTGGCTGGCTCCAGAGCCCCTCAAGAAATATCTTGAGAATGATTGTTGCCGCCCCGGAATCGTTTACCTGCGGAGATCGGAGCGTCTTGGCGGAGGAGACCGAGACTGTCATTGTCAGACTGAGGCAGCCGACGAGAAGACAGTAGAAAAACCCGGCGCGTCGGGCGGTGACCATGCATTGAAACCTCGCGGGGAAAATCAGTGAGATTGGCCTTCAACGGCTGGCGACGAGAAAGGTTTCCAAACTTTCTTTCCGCCAGCCGTCCCCCTTCTTTTCCCAACAGGTTTCAAACGTGACAAAAAATTTCCCGTTGAGGCCGGTGTTGGGTTTGGCGGTGACAAACCGGTGAAAATCCCCCCCCGGTCATTCACCCCCCAACAGGGTCTCTGTGGTTGATGGTTTATGGCCGATCCGCTGAGTCTGCACCTGCAGGAACCGAAGGTTGCCGGGAACCTCGAAAGGCCCATTGGAAACCTGCCAGGGGCCGGAGAATTGCTTGTTTGTGCCGAGCCGGTAGCCAATTGAGGCTCCGGGATCGGAACAGGAGAGGCTGACTCGGAAGATCGTCTTTCCATTCTGGCTGGTGGCCTTCTCTTCGATCTCAGCCAGCGGTGTTGTTGGTTGCTTGCCGTCAGGCGGCCAGATGGTTTCTCGGACCAGTTTCGTTTCGGGGAGCACAAAGCCAAGGTCCCCGGTGTCGGCAATCCAGGCCTCAAGGTGTTGGCGAAGTGTGGCGATGCGTTCCTGATGCTCCGGGGTATCAATCAGATTGTCCACTTCCCAGGGGTCTGCCGCTGAGTCGTAAAACTCTTCCCCCGGTCGCACGGTTGCCGCCATCTGCCACTGGGCGGGTGTCTGTGGCCCCGCTGTTTCCAGGTCGTAGAGTTCGGCTGTCATCGGCAACTGTTCACGGTAGGCATTGCGGATGATGTACGGCAAATCGGTGACAAAGTTTCGTGTGTATCGGAACCGGCCGTCAGAAACCGTGCGGCTGCGGTCGTAGACCGAGTCGAAGCGGTCGGCATTGGCATAGGCATGCCCCCGGCGATAGTCCTTTCGCTCGTACGCAAACGTTCCCAGGAACGGCGTGCCATCGAGTCGGGGGTCAGGCTCGATGCCAGCCAGTGACAGGGTGGCCGGGCCGAAGTCGACAAAGCTGACAACCCGATCGTTGCGGCTGCCGGCATTCCGGCTGTTGGGGTGCCGGACGATCAGGGGCACTCGGGTACCGGTATCGAAACACGAGCGTTTTCCACGGGGGAGGCCGACGCCATGGTCACTGAAAAAAATAATGACCGTTTGCTCAAGCAGATTGGCTTGTTCGAGTTCCACCAGTCGCTGACCGACCCAGGCGTCCATTTCGGCGATGTTGTTGTAGGTGCGGGCAACAGCGTCACGGACGTTTGGCGTGTCGGGATAAAACGGAGGAAGGGGTACATCCTCGGGGGCAACCACCTGTGGCCGTCGCTTGGCCTTCGGGAAGGCCTGACTTTCGTGGGTGCCGGTGTGATTAAACACTGCAAAGAAGGGCTGCCCCTCCGCCCGGTTCTTCCAGTGGGCCTTGCCGCTCGACTCATCCCAAACAGTTACCGGCTCTTTGAACTGATAATCCTTCTTCGAATTGTTGGTGCAGTAGTAGCCAGCCGCGCGAAGGTGTTCGGGGAAGCAGCGGACGAATGCCGGTGGCAGCCCTTCGTAGCCGGGAATGTCCTTATAGGCCTCGGGATCCTTGGCAACGGCGGCCTTGCTGGGGTTGCCGTTCCGCATTTGCATGGTGCCGATCCGGGTGCAGAACATGCCGGTGATTAGCGACGAGCGGGCCGGGGCACAGACCGGCGAGGTAGCAAAGGCGTTGTTGTAGACAATACCCTCACGGGCAAGCCGGTCGAGGTTGGGGGTGGGGACGGTCGTGTCGCCGTAAGGTCCGATCCAGGGACTCATGTCCTCGACTGAGAGCCAGAGAATATTGGGTGACACGGGCGTGTCGTTTGCAGCTGCTCCTGTCGCGGGTGGGGACAGAAAGTAGGTGAGAAGAACGAGAGACAGGCAGCGATGGAACGTCGGCATGAGAAGCATCCTGGAACAAATGTGTGGTGTGGTCGAAGATCTGGCGAGCCTCGGTCATCCCTTCGGGAAGGCCACGACTGAGCCTAACGCCTTGGCATAGAGCTCGCCATAACGGGCAGTCTGACAGTTGCCTCAAATTCCCGATGGACGAGATCACGGCCAGCTGCCGCCAGCCGCTGCTGCAGGGCTATCGCGGTGATCGAACAAGGCCGTTTTATGGCTTTTCACTTCCAATGGAGCCACAAACGCCTGGCAGCTGTTCTGCATCAGGATTACGCCCACCGCACCCGGCTTGTGTCGCCTGGGCCGCGGGTGCCACAGAACGAAACCTCCAGGCCGAGGGCCTGGGCCAGAGCGGCCTTGGTCAATGCTGCCCGATCGGCGGCTGCGGCGTCACGGCAGTAGGCAACCTGAATATGGTTGGCCTTGTGGCGTGCCATCATCTGATCACGGTCGATGCCGTAGGTGACGGCGTGCATGATTGGCCACTGCTTGGTGGTCGACTCAAGCCGCCGCCGGGTCTCCTGCTCGGGCAGGGTGATCGCCGCCGCCCGGCCGATATCCATGCAGAGCTTTTCTTGCGGGCCTGAGCCATCGATCCAGATGCGGCTCCAGACAATCTCGCCAGGCTTGCTCACCCCGGCCAGCGTGCTGCCGCCGAGCCGGAAATACATCGGGGGCTGCCGGTGGCCGTGGGCCCCCTTCCAGCCGTCGACAAAATGGCTGGGTGGGGCGGCGCCTGAGATTTCAAAGACCCAGACCCAGTCGCTGGTGGTACCCGATTGATCCCAGTCACCCCAGCGGATGTCATGCAGGGTGTTTTCAACCGGTTCACCCAGCGCTGCATGCACCCGCTGGGTCAGCAGTCCATCAAGGCCGGCGCATTCGTCAACCTCGTTGAAGTGGGTGAGCGGCTGGCCCTTGTAGAGCACCCGCGAACTGTTGGCTGCAGTAACCGGCGGTCGCTTCGAGTCATTGAGCATGCCCTCGACTAGGTCGCTGGCCGGCAGCAGGTCCTTGAGCCCCTGCTGATACTGAATGCCGATCAAGTCGCAGCCGAAGCGGTCAGCCAACCGGACCGCGGCGATGTACATCTTGCACTGGGTGAGCACCTGGGCCCGGGTCAGCGTGGTCGCTTCGTCGCGGCCGAAGTGAAAGGTCATGCCCGCCTTGGTGAGCCAGTTGAAGACTTCACGGGCTTCACGGTCTGCCACCTGCTGAGTCTCGTAATAGAGGGCACTCTGGCTGAGCCGCTCTTTGTAGACGCCGGTGGGGTGCAGCAGGCGGTCGGGAATGATGGCGTTGAACATGCCCATGCAGCCTTCATCAAAGACACCCATCAGAGCCTTCTTGGTCCGCAGATCAGCCGCCAGTTGATCAGCCTGTTGCTGAATCTTTTTCGGAATGGTGACCGCTTTGATCGGAGTGACGTGGCTCGTGTCGTGGTGGACTCGCTGCCGCGACAGCCAACTGGCGAGGTGGCTGCGGAAGGAGGGGGCTGCGAAGTCGTCGGCCCAGAGCGTGCTGTAGGAAACCCCGGCCTTGGTGAGTGACCCATTGAGGTTGAGCATGCCGACCAGGCCCGGCCACTGGCCCGACCAGTTGGCGACAGTGAGAATCGGTCCGGCGTGGGTGGAGAGCCCAGGCAGGACGTGATTGGAGTACTGCCAGACCGCCTCAGCCACCACCAGCGGTGCGTGCGGGTCGATCGCCGCAAATGCATCGAGCCCCTCGCGAGCACTGGCCAGAAAGCCGTGGCCACGTTTTTTCGAGACGGCATGTCCCCGCCGGAGCCTCCAGCCGGCCTCGGCGAAGGCCCCGCCGAGTTCCTTTTCCATGGCGGACTGGGCTGGCCAGCAGACGCGGTTGGCTTCCTCGCGAAGATCACCGCTGGCCACGAGGACGGCCTCGGGCTGGCTGCTTCCAGTGCGATGTCGGGGGCGAGCGGCTAATCGAGCATTCATGTGAGAGTTCTTTCCTGAGGCAAGGACCCGGGGCAATGCTCCGGACAGGTGGGAAGGAAATCAGGGTAATTGGAAACTGGATCGCCGAACCAACTATACTCGAGCAAAAATTATCAAAGGCCGTAATGACTGCCGAAACCGGCGGTTCCAATTGTCGTTGCGGACCTTTGTCACCCCCGTCTCGCGTCGAGGAGTTTTCCATGCAGTCCCGATTGACGACTCACCTGTTTCAGCGGCTGTTCTCCAGTTGCATCCTTTTGACCTGCGTGACGGCCAATATGGTCGCTGCCGAGGACAAGCCTGCAGCAACACCGGAAAAACCTGCAGCACCCAAGGCCCCGCCGGCGGCCAGTAGTGACAAACCCGCCGCTGCCGCACCGGACAAGCCTGCAGACAAGCCCGCAGACAAGCCCGAGCAGGCCAAGGCCCCCCCGAAACTCAATGAGTTTGGCCGCTGGATCATCGCTGCCGACTACACCAGCGACGGTAGCACTCTGGTGACGGCCGGTGGCGAGAGTCTGCTCTATCGGCCTGGTGATGTCGTTGTCTGGAAGGCGGATGGCACCGAACTGGCCAAGTTGGCAGGGCACCCGACCGCGGTTTGGGCCGTGCAGGTCTCAGCGGATGGCAAGCTTGCGGCGACTGCTGGCTACGACGGGCTGGTCAAGCTCTGGGATTTGCCCAGCAAAAAACTGAAGGCCGATCTCAAGAAGCACAAGGGGTGGGTCCGATCGCTGGCCTTCTCACCGGATGGTTCGAGGTTGGCAACAGCCGGTGAGGATGGGGCCGTCGTGCTCTGGAATACAGCTGATGGAAAAGACGTCGCCACGGTGGCAGCTCATGAAGGGCCAGTAACGGCGGTCGCATTCGCCCCCGATGGAAAGACGCTGGCCTCGGGCGGTGGCGACAAATTGGTCAAACTCTGGAACCCGGCCGATGGTAAGGAAAAGGCCAAACTAGCCGGGCATGAAGACACCATCTGGGCAGTCGCTTATTCACCCAACGGTTCGGTGCTGGTCTCTGCCGGAGCCGACCGCACGGTTCGCGTTTGGAACAGTTCAGACTCCAAGCCAGCTGGCACGTTCGCCGGTCACAAGGACTGGGTGACCAGCGCGGCGTTCAATGCCGATGGCAGTCGGCTGGTGACAGGCAGCCTGGATGGAGTCATCAAGCTTTGGGATGTGAACGCCAAGCGGGAGCAAGAAGGGCCACCGCCGGCCTCCTCGAGTGTCTGGTGCGTCACGTTCACTCCTGATGGTAAGTCTCTTTTTGTAGGCACCCATGCTGGTGGCCAGCTTGTCCAGACGCCGGCGGCCAAGCTCCTGCCAGAACCTCCCAAGCCGAAGCCTGAACCGGCTGCTGAGCAGCCCAAGTCTGAACCTGCAAAAAAACCGGCGGATAAACCAAAGGAACAGCCTGCCGCCAAGCCGGCTGAGAAGCCTGAGGCAAAACCAGCTGAGAAGCCAGCTGCCCCAAAGCCAGCCGAGAAGCCAGCCGAGCCCGCAAAGCCCGCCGCAGCAGTGGAGAAAAAATGATGCAATTGAATCGTCGCTCCCTCTATCGTCCTGGCAACTGGCCGATGCAGGCTTGGCTCGTGGTAGTAGCGGTCTGCTGCGGCGTTGGTGTTGGCATAGCCATCGGTCGCACCAGCCATCGGCCCATCGTGCCGGTGGTGCAGGCAATGACAGCCATGACTGACGAAAACTTCGCCGTCTGCACGGCAACGCTGGCAGGTGGCATTGGCGGTGGAACGGAGGGATTCTTTCTGCTCGATTTTCTGACGGGAGATCTCTCTGGCGGCGTGCTCAATCCCGCCACATCAACCTTTGGGGTTTCCTTCCGCCATAACGTGCTGGCTGATCTCGGTTTTCAGGCAGGGCAGGCGAAGGATCCGCGGTTTTTGCTGATTGCTGGACAGGCCGATCTACGCCGTGCACGGACGCCGTTGGCGCCATCTGTGCTCTACGTGACCGACTGTTCTTCTGGTGCACCGGTTGCCTACGGCATTCCCTACAGCGCCCAGAAATCAGGTGGTCCGATCGGACCGCTGCCGCTTGTGCCGCTGGACGTGGCGCAGCCTCGCGGGGGTGGAACGCAACAATGAGCAATGAGTCGATCAGCGGGGAGATCGTAGTCACCGTCAATGGCAAGGACCATCAACTGCCCAGTGGCAGCACGGCTCATGATCTTGTTGCTTCACTCGGCCTGGAGGGCCGTCCCGTGGCTGTTGAGCTGAATGAACATGTCGTGCCGCGGGTAGAATTGACAGGGCGGGTTTTGCACCAAGACGACCGGCTGGAAATCGTCACGCTGGTCGGAGGTGGCTGAAAAATATCAGGCGAACGGGAGATAACGACAATCGATGGAAGAACAGGCAGGGTCGGGTGGAACAGTTGCGGAGATTCCGGGTGCTGCTCTGCAAATAGGAGAGTTCTCACTCGCCAGCCGGCTGGTGGTCGGTACCGGAAAGTACGCCACCTATTCCGAGATGGCCCGCTGCCTGGATGCCAGTGGCACCGACTGCGTGACCGTGGCGGTGCGCCGGGAAAGACTGCTCAATGCCGCCGGCGAGAACATCCTCGACCATCTCGATACCACGCGGTACACGCTGCTGCCCAACACCGCCGGCTGCTTCACGGCTGACGATGCCGTCAGGGTTGCCCGGCTGGGCAGGGAACTGCTTCGTGACCTCGGTAATCCCGGGAGTGAGTGGGTAAAACTTGAGGTGCTTGGCGATCAGAAAACGCTGCTGCCAGATCCAGTCGGCACGCTGACGGCAACTGAGCGGCTGGTGGCCGATGGCTTCACGGTGCTTGTCTATACGAGTGACGATCCCGTCGTGGCGAAGCGACTAAAGGACCTCGGGGCGGCCAGCGTGATGCCAGCCGGCAGTCCGATTGGTTCAGGCCAGGGCATTCTCAATGCCAACAGCCTGCGGATCTGTCTGGAATATCTGAAGGATGGCGACCCCGGCTATCCGGTAATCGTTGATGCCGGAGTCGGCACTGCAAGTGACGTTGCAGCAGCGATGGAACTGGGCGTTGATGGTGTCCTGCTCAACACGGCAATTGCCCATGCCGCCGATCCGCTGCGAATGGCACGGGCGATGCGGGCTGCTTGTGAAGCTGGTCACGAGGCCTTTCTGGCCGGTCGTATTCCCCGCAAGCGGTATGCCACCGCCTCAAGTCCCGAGGACGGCCGCATCGGTGGGTCGACAACCTGAGGGAACAAGCGATGCTTGCGAAGCGAATCATTCCCTGTCTCGATGTCGAGAAGGGCCGGGTCGTGAAGGGGACAAAGTTCCTGGAACTGGTCGATGCGGGTGATCCGGTGGCCGTGGCAGCCCGGTACGAGGCTGAGGGGGCCGATGAACTGGTCTTCCTCGATATCACTGCCAGTCACGAGGGGCGGGCAATCATGCTCGACATGGTACGCCGAGTGGCTGAGACAATTTTTATGCCGTTCACTGTTGGTGGCGGGATCCGCGTGCTTGACGATGCGGTTGAGCTAGTGCATGCGGGGGCCGAGAAAGTGAGCATCAATTCAGCAGCGGTGAGAACCCCGGAACTCATTACAGCTGTCGCCGACCGGCTGGGGAGTTGCGCAACGGTGGTCAATATCGACCCCAAGCGGGTGGTGCGGGATGGCCGTGAATTCTGGGAGGTCTTCGTCAACGGCGGCCGGGTGCCGACCGGCCTTGAGGCGGTTGAGTGGGCGAGAAGGGTTGAGTCACTCGGGGCGGGGGAGATCGTCCTGACCTGCATGGACCGCGACGGCACGAGGGACGGGTATGACCTTGAAATGACCGCCGCCGTCAGCCGAGCGGTCGGCATCCCCGTCGTTGCCAGCGGTGGGGCTGGCGGCCCCGAGCATCTTGCCGATGCCATCGAATATGGTGCGGCCGATGCCGTGCTGGCCGCTGGCATTTTTCATTTCGGCGTCTGTAGCATCGCGGAAACCAAGGCGGTGCTGGCTGCCCGGGGCATACCGGTGCGGCCGGTCTAAGCCTGGGGGGAAGTTGGCTGGGAGCCGCTTTCGCTTGGTGGCGGGGCCGCCATGGTTTATTGTGATGATCGAAATCCAGCGCCGTTTTCCGGGGAGGAGACGGCCCGCCCGTCAGTGGAACCAAAGATATGCTCGACGCCAAATCGGAAGCTGAGGCAGCATTTGTCGCTGAAGATCCGGCGCCTGTTGTTTCCGCAAGTGGGAAGCAGGACAAACTCGAAATCGATCGCTATTTCGAGGCGCTCGTCAAACTGAATGGATCGGACTTGCATCTCAAGTCGGGCCAACCTCCCTACATGCGGGTGAAGGGGGCGCTCCAGCCACTGAAGGCACCAGCGATCAGCGGCGAAAAGATGCAGGAAATCTGCTTTCCGATGCTCGATGATCGGCAGCGGCAGATTCTCGCTGACGAGGGGGGCGCGGACTTTGCCCACAGTGCCGTCGTTGATGGGACCAGATGGCGGTTCCGAGTCAATCTGCTCTATCAGCAGGGAGCCCTGGGAATGGTTGCCCGTAAGGTCAACAACACCATTCCTGACTTCGAGAAACTCTTCCTGCCTCCAGCGATTGAGCGACTCTGCACGCTTGAGCAGGGGATGGTGCTACTCGCCGGAGTGACTGGTTCGGGAAAGAGTACGACGATCGGGTCGATGCTCAACTACATCAACCGGAATTACCGCAAGCACATCCTGACGCTTGAGGATCCGATCGAGTTTGTCTTCACCGAAGACAAGTGCCTGATCAATCAGCGGGAGATCGGTACGGATGTAAAAAACTTTGAAATTGGCATGAAGCATGCCGTGCGAGAAGACCCGGACATCATCCTTGTCGGTGAGCTTCGCGACGTCGACACTTTTAAGACGGCAATCCACGCCGCTGAGACAGGGCATCTCGTGTATGGCACGATTCATGCTTCCAATGCCCCGAGTACGATCTCCCGTATCCTTGACCTGTTTCCTCAGGAAGAGCATGCCGCCATCCGTAGTGCGATAGCCTTCAATATGAAGGGAATCGTCGCCCAGAAGCTGCTCAAGTCAATCAAGGAGGGGGTGGCCCGGGTACCGGTTGTCGAGTTGATGTTTGTTGATGTACTGGTACGGAAATACGTGCTTGAAGAACAGGAGCATCTGCTTGCTGACCATATTCGCAAGGCAGGAAAGGATGGCATGCAGAACTTCACCCAGAGCCTCAAGAGCCTCATCGACAAGGAACTGATCGACCGTCAGGCTGCCCTTGAGATCGCGCCAAACCGTGAGGAACTGATGATGGCGCTGAAGGGAATTGTCTAAGCGGGCGGCTGCCGTTCAAGGCTGGCCGAGGAGATACTGCGGGAGAGGAATGTGACGAGCGTGCGTGAAAAAAATAGTTCACGGAGGCAGTTCAGCCGGTGGCTGGCGGTCACCGTTTGGTCTGTTGCTGTTGTCGTTGGCCCGGTGGTGGCGGTTGCCCAGCAGGCCAAGCCGGCCGCAGCAGCTGATCAGCAGGGAGAAGAAGCCGCCGAGAACGACCAGGACAAGGCCGAGCTGAAACTTGAACTCAACACTGTGATCGTGGGGGGCGTCATCCTGGGAGTGGTGAGTCTGCTCTGGGCCGGTACGAGTTGGTGGATTGTTGGGGATGCCCGGCGACAGGGAATGGGCAGCAAGAAGTGGAAGAAGATAATCGTCTTCCCCTATGCCTTTCTGATGGTGGCTTTGCTCGTGGCAGTCGGGCTCAACTGGACCGAATATGCCTTCCTCGAGGCAGGCGGGCTTTGGCTCGGCTTGGGCGTGCTGGCTGCTGACTGGCTGCTGCCGTTAGTGGTTTATTTCATTGCGAGGACCCGTGCGCTCAACGATACCGGGGAAGTTGTTGCAAAGCTGCCGGAGGTCGAGTTGGTTGCTACCTGCCGTGAAGTGCCCGAAGAAAACACGCTACTGGTTGAAAAAGTCACTGAGAATCCACTGAGCAAGGAGCTCGTGAAAATTCTGGCCGAGGGCGTGGTGGCTCGCGTGCCAACCATCCTGCTTGATGACACATCAGGTGGGTTGCATGTCCGCCATGAAGTCGATGGTGTCAAGCAGCCGGTGCGGGTTTGCGAGGGCGGTCTAGCGAAGCGATCGAAAAAAGGCGGCCGGCCGGAGGTCTGGGTCGACGCCCCGCCGCTTGACCCCGCAAATGGTGCTGAACTGTTGACGATGCTGCTGCGGCTGGCTGGGCTCTCGCCGAAAAAGCGAGGACGGCCCCAGGAAGGCTCATTCGCAATCACGGTCGACGGCAAACAGCGTGGCTGTCGGCTGGCGACAAAAATGACCAAAGCGGGAGAACAGTTCGCTCTCGAACTCGAAACACCGCCGGCCAAATTCAAGTCGGCTGAGGATCTCGGCATGCCAGCCGAAATGCTGGAGCGATTGCGGCGGCTGGTCAACCTGAAGCGGGGGCTGGTGCTGGTTTCAGCGGCACCAGGGCATGGGCTATCGACCTGCTTCGACATGGTAGTAACAGCTGCCGATCGGCTGATGCGAGATTTTGTTTCGATTGAG
>CAZKSP010000024.1:0-17515 GCA_964555385.1 uncultured Chitinophagaceae bacterium | reverse complement strand
TCCGTGGCAGCCGGGCCGGCTTGATTTTGGCCGTTGCCTTCGCCGTCTGCCTCGACATGGCAGTGGTGAACACCTGGGTCTGGACGGAGTTTGTTGACCTGCGGGTGACGCTGGGAATCTGGGCGGCGGCAGCCGTGATCTGGCTGGTGGCGACCGCTTCAGCCCTGGCGGCCTTCCCACCGCCGCTCACCAGCCAGCGGGACGCCACCACCGAGCGACTTTTCGTTACCGCCCGCGATGCCTACCTCGCCCGCGACTGGCTGACGGCCGAGACCAAACTGCAGGCCCTGCTCACCCTCTGCCCAACCGATGGTGAGGCCCAATTACTTTTGGGCACGCTGCTGCGACGGGCGGGACGGTTTGTCGAAGCCAAAACAGCCCTCGAAACACTCGCCCGAAGCGACGCAGGCATACCCTGGAAGCACGCGATTAGGCGCGAACTGCAGTGTCTCAAAAGGTCTGAACAGCAGCAGTTCGAAGCAACCAAAGACGCAACTCTGCCGTTGCCGACAGAGCCTCTGCGGCGACAGGCAGCAGCCTGAACGGCGCAGTCTGGCAGGTTTCCTGCGGGAACGAGGACTGCCACGAGACAGCCTGCACTGCCCCCCCTACAATGGTGCAGTCGCAGTGGCCCGCCGCCACTTGCTGGGTTCCAATGGAATTTTTTGTGCCGAGTGGCGTAGAGTTTGCACCGTAGAGAAAGAAGCGGTTTTTCATCTCCGCACCTGCCTGAATGGCAGGCGGGTATCCTGGGCGGGTTCAGCATTCACGAGAGGTTGATTCATGTACGAACGATTTACCGACCGCGCCCGCAAGGTCATGCAACTGGCTAACCAAGAGGCCCAGCGGTTCAACCACGAGTACATCGGCACTGAACATGTCCTGCTGGGGCTCATCAAAGAGGGCAGCGGTGTTGCCGCGAATGTGCTCAAGAATCTCGACGTCGACCTTCGCAAGATCCGCATGGAGGTCGAGAAGCTGGTCCAGAGCGGCCCTGACATGGTCACGATGGGCAAGCTGCCGCAGACTCCGCGGGCCAAGAAGGTCATTGAGTATTCGATGGAGGAGGCCCGCAACCTCAATCACAACTACGTCGGTACCGAGCACATCCTGCTAGGCCTGCTGCGGGAGCAGGAGGGAGTGGCGGCCCAAGTCCTGATGAATCTCGGGCTCAAGCTGGAAGACGTCCGTGAAGAAGTGCTCAACCTGCTTGGTCACGGCATGGACGAGGGAAGCGAGCGGTCAGGCATGGGTGGACGCCAGATGGCTGGAGCGGGCGGCGGTGGCGGCGACGCCCCGACCAAGAGCGGTAAGAGCAAAACGCCGGCGCTCGACTCTTTCGGTCGTGATCTCACTGAACTGGCCAAGCAGGGCAAACTTGACCCGGTGATCGGCCGCGAGCAAGAGATCGAGCGGGCCATTCAGATTCTCTGTCGCCGTACCAAAAACAACCCTGTGCTGATTGGCGAGGCGGGGGTCGGCAAGACCGCGATCGTCGAGGGCTTTGCCCAACGGGTGGTTGAGGGGAACGTACCCGAACTGCTGGCCGACCGTCGGATCGTGGTGCTTGATCTGGCGATGATGGTTGCCGGAACCAAATACCGAGGGCAGTTCGAAGAACGGATCAAGGCTGTCATGAACGAGGTCCGCCGGGCCAAGAACACGATTTTGTTCATTGACGAATTGCACACACTTGTTGGTGCCGGTGGTGCTGAGGGTGCCATCGATGCCTCAAACGTGCTCAAGCCGGCTTTGGCCCGTGGTGAAATCCAGTGCATTGGGGCAACCACGCTCGATGAGTACCGCAAGTACATCGAAAAAGACTCGGCCCTTGATCGCCGCTTTCAACTGGTGATGGTCGAACCGGCCACCAAGAGTGAGGCCATCGAAATCCTCAAGGGGCTGCGGGACCGTTACGAAAGCCATCATCGGGTCTCGATCACCGACGATGCCCTCGAGGCATCGGTGGAACTCTCCAGCCGCTACATCACCGGCCGCTGCCTTCCGGACAAGGCGATCGACGTGATTGATGAGGCTGGTGCCCGGGTCCGGCTCAAGGCGATGACCAAACCACCGGACCTCAAGGAGATCGACGACGAGGTTGAGCGGCTCAACAAGGAGAAAGAAGAAGCGGTTGCCAACCAAGACTTCGAGAAGGCCGCAGGCCTCAGAGACCAGGCTGACAAGCTGAAGAAGAAAAAGCAGCAGATGACCAAGGAGTGGCGGGAGAAATCCCGCGAAGCCGACGGGGTCGTCGACGAAGAGGTGGTAGCCGAGGTCGTCTCGAAAATGACCGGTATCCCCCTGACGCGGATGAGCACCGAAGACAGCCAGCGGCTGATGCAGATGGAAGACTCGCTGCACAAGCGGGTGATCGGGCAGGACACCGCCATCAAGAGTATTTCCAAGGCTGTCCGCCGCAGCCGCTCGGGCCTCAAGGATCCGAAGCGGCCGATCGGCTGTTTTGTCTTTGCCGGCCCCACCGGCGTCGGCAAGACGCTGCTGGCCAAGGCGTTGGCTGAATTCATGTTCGGCGACGATGATGCGCTCATTTCGATCGACATGAGCGAATATATGGAGAAGCACAACGTCAGCCGTCTGGTTGGTGCCCCTCCAGGCTATGTCGGCTTTGAAGAAGGTGGCCAACTCACCGAAAAGATTCGGCGCCGCCCTTACGCCGTCGTGCTACTCGACGAGATCGAGAAGGCCCATCCCGACGTCTTCAACATGCTGCTGCAGGTGATGGAAGAGGGTCGGCTGACTGATTCATTTGGCCGGAACGTCGACTTCCGCAACACCATTTTGATCATGACGACCAACGCCGGTGCTGAGGCCATCAAGAACGAGTCGGCCTTTGGCTTTCAGAAGCCTGAGGATGACGCCGGTTACGACAGCATGAAGTCACGGGTCAGCGAGCGAATTGAGCGGGTCTTCCGGCCTGAGTTCCTCAACCGGCTCGATGATGTCATCGTCTTCCACCACCTGACGGTTGAGAACCTCAAGGAGGTGATCGATATCGAACTGGCAAAAGTCCGTGAACGGCTGCTCGAGCGGGGGCTGCAACTTGAACTTACTGATGAGGCCAAGAAGTTCCTCATCAAGAAGGGCTCCGACACCGACTTTGGCGCCCGGCCACTGCGACGGGCACTTGAAAACTACATCGAAGACCCCGTCTCCGAAGAATTGCTCAAGGGTGAGTTTGAGGGCAAGGACACGATTCAGGTCGATTGCAAAGAGGTTGCCGGCAAGAAACAACTGGTCTTCACTGGAGTGGTTACGGCCGAGCCAGTTGCGGCCGGTCCGGCGGAAGATGAGACCGGTGGCTGAGAGCCATGAACCGCTCAGGTGATCACAGCACCGGCTGCCGGCGGTGGCTACCGGTGGCTCTCAGACGACACCTGCTGCTGCTCGCTGGTCTTGCCGGTGGCAGCGGACAAATTTTGGCATCGCCGCCCCAGATCGATTCCATTGGCCGCGGCCTGGGGGCGGCTACGATCCGGGCTCCCGCCGGCAACTCTGAAATCGTTATTCGGACAACCTCACGGCTGGCCGGAGCGATCGACTCGCTGACCTGGAATGGCCGGGAGTTCATTGACTCCACTGACCACGGCCGCCAATTGCAGTCAGCTTCTAACCTCGATGTCGGTGAGTCATTTTTTGCTGAATGCTTTAACCCGACTGAAGCGGGCAGCATGCACGATGGAGCCGGGCCAACAAGCTCCAGCCGGCTGCTCTGGCTCTCGGCTGCCGGTCGCGAATTGATAACTGTCAACCAGATGGCCTTCTGGCTACGTCCCGGCGAGTCCAGCGGAGGCCATCTCGCGGCAAACACGACAATCCTTTCGAATCACCTACTTCAGAAAGAAGTGCGGATCGGAGCGGCTGGGCTCGATCACGCAATCCGTTACCGGGTCAGCTACACCCTCCCAGCTGGTGAATTGCACCGTCGGGCGACATTTGAACTACTCACTGGCTACATGCCACCGGCCTTCCGGGATTTTTTCGTCCTCAATTTGTCAGGCAACTTGGCTCCACTTGACGATGGACCAGGCGAGCAGCCGCTACCGGTTGTTGTCTCAACCGCCTCTGGTGAGCATGCGATGGGCGTCTGGTCACCAGCCTGCTCACAGACGCTATCCCGGCCGGCAACCTATGGCCGCTTCTGGTTTCCCGATGCCCGAGTCTCAAAGTGGAACTGCGTGGTCCGGGAACGGTCTGCGGAAGGTGCCCTGCTGAAGCCGGGCTCGTATCGATACCTTGTCTGGGTAGCCGTTGGCAGCCGCGAGCAGGTTCGGCAGACA
Organism: uncultured Chitinophagaceae bacterium; assembly: GCA_964555385.1. Lineage (GTDB taxonomy): Bacteria > Planctomycetota > Planctomycetia > Pirellulales > UBA1268 > UBA1268. The sequence goes on along the minus strand of CAZKSP010000024.1, from coordinate 13,214 downwards.
CTGCAAACGCTCCGCAGCCGCGAAGCCAAGGACTGATTGTGCCAGTGATCAGCGGACCGGTAGCGGCGCAGCCATTGCTTCCTGCCAGGTTCGCAGCTGCAGCGACAGCCGGTCACGAACTGCCGGCTCCGCCACAGCGAGGTCATGTTGTTCACCGGGATCAGTCTTGAGGTCATAGACCTCGGTCGCCGGAGGGTCGTAGAACTCAATCAGCTTCCAGCGTCCATCCCGGATCGCTGCCCCCGGCCGCCAGCCCGACCCGTGGTAGTGCGGGTAGTGCCAAAACAGCGGACGTGCCGCCAGCGGCTCGCCTCTGAGCAGTGGCACCAGGCTGCGGCCGTCGGAATGGAGTTTGGCTGCCGGTGGCAGACCGGCCAGTTCCAGAAGGGTCGGAAAGAAATCGGTACTGACCACAGGGGTGTCGCAGACGGTCCCTGGTCGGGTCACCCCCGGTGCCCGAATGATCAGCGGCTCGCGGATGCCTCCCTCGTAAAGCCAGCCCTTGCCGCTCCGAAGCGGCAGGTTGCAGGTAGGCCCAACGCGAGTGGGTAAGGTGCAGAGCCCACCATTGTCTGAAAAAAAGACGACGACCGTGTTATCAACCTGCCCTGCTCGGACCACCGCCTCCAGTACCCGGCCAACGCTGAGATCGACCGCCCTGACCATCGAGGCATAGTCGGGGTTGTCCTGCCGCGAACGGCTACGGGCCGTATGCTCGGCAACCGGTTCGGCTGCCTCGCGAAACTGCTCGGCCGCCTTCGCCTGAAAGTGATCGATCGTCCGAGTGTCAGCGGTGATCGGCGTATGGACGTTGTAGTACGAAAGATAGAGCAGGAACGGTTTCGGTGAATTGGCTGCCGTGCCAATCAGTCCAACCGCTTCGTCAGTCAGCCGAGTGGTGAGGTATTCACCCTGCTCCTTGGCCGTGAGGTTTGGATTCTTCCACGGGGCGTAGTAGCCGCCTGGTGGCGAGCCCCGGTCGCAGCCGCCGATGTTGACGTCGAAGCCCTGGTCGGTCGGCCAGAATCCCTCACCGCCGAGGTGCCACTTACCAAGGAACCAGGTCTGGTAGCCAGCTTTGGCCTTCAAATGCTCTGCCAGGGTGACCTCCTCGAGGGCCAGATTGTCACGGTCAACCACTTGTCGGAAAGCGGCATCTGCCGGCCGCTTGGCGTCTGCCATGCCGGGAATCCAGTCGGTAATGCCAACCCGAACGGGATGGCGGCCGGTCAGAATGCTCGCCCGGGTCGGCGAGCAGACCGGACAGGTGGCATAGCCCTGGGTGAACCGCATGCCACTGGCAGCAAAGGCATCGATGTTGGGTGTCTCGTAGAAGTTGCTGCCGGAACAGCCGAGATCGGCCCAGCCGAGGTCATCGACGAGAAAAAAAATAACGTTCGGTGGTGTCGCCCGGGTTGTCCCCGTAGTGGCCAGCATCAGCAGCACGCCGAGCGAAACAAGCCAGATATTTCGATTCACCAAAATCATTGGCATCCTCCAAAATCACCGGACAGGTAATCAAACCAAGATGGTTGAGGGCTGAAGCAACTGAGTGGAATGCCAAGTCTGGCATTGCCGATCAGCTGCCCAGCGGATGATCCTGCCGGCAGTCAGGATCTTTTGGGGTCGGCTCACCAACCCGGTCGACAGGATGCGTGTAGAGATATTTCCAGACCGGCTCGTAGAGCAACCGACCACGAGCATCTTTGGGTGAACTGCCACCTGGCGTGACGGCACCGTGAGCCTTTCCGGCATCACCGCCGACATCTGCATCGGAGACCAGTCGACGGCTGTTGCCATAGGGCGGACTGGCCATGTCGACGTTTGTAATCGGACCGAACTCGTTGAGTCCGAGGAGTTCCCAACTGCGGCAATAGTGATCTTCACTCCATCCCGTATCGAGCACATGAGAGAACCCGAAGTACCGCTCGGGTGGCGTGGCCGACGGCAGAGCCTGCCAGTCCTGCTCCTGATCCCGCGGCCCGCAGAGCATCACCACCCGGGCAACCTTCTCCTGCTTGGCGAAGCGGGCTGCCGTCGTCGACCCGTGGGATGCGCCGCTGATAATCACCTTCTCCCAATCGATTCCAGAACGGTCTTTGTTCAGGAACTGCTGCCACCGGCCCTGCGGATTTTCCTGGGCAAGCCAACGAACCATTTGGAACACCCGCTCCTGCATGCCGTCTGGCTTGGGGATATCAATCTGGTCGCTGACGTCTTCTCCGGTCGCCGCCTCCAGCCGTACCTGGCCACGAGCCATCCGGTCGGTCGGCTTGAGGATTGAGAACCAGTGCCGGGCATAGTGGGGCTGCAGATAGTGCAGTCCCAGAGCGTTGAGGCCTTCGGAGAGGCCCTGATTATGGGCCATCAGCCAGACCACCAGACGACCTCGGGCCTGAACTCGGGTATCGACGGAGGCCCGCTCCACATCATCAGGCTTGCCATTTTTTTCCAGTACAAAGCCAATCTCGGGATGGGCCTTCACCCGCGGGTCAAGCTCACTGGCTCGCACAGAAAATTCAAACCGCTGTGGCTGGGAACGCTGAGCCTCCGCCGTGACAGCGGGCAGAACCGTGACGGCCAACAGAAAAAAACACCGAAACAACGATATGGTCATTGATTTCATCCTCACGGCACAGGCGGCGTTGCCCTGTTGTTTGTGAATTATTCCCAACTCCGGCAAGATACCACGCATCAGAACTTCAATAAACCAGCGTCGGCTACACGGCCACGCCGCAGCAAACCTTGCGTTCATGAGGGGACCAAACTGTTGCAACCATTTTTTATCAAACGCGATAAAACGCCCCGGCGGCGATGGCTCCACGCCAGCCTGCTGTGCATGATGCTGCTGCCGGGCACGCTCGCCACACCTGCGGACATTCGCCATGAACCGCTCAAGGATCTCAACGGCTACTTCCCATTTTCACCGCCAGCAGATCTCGATTCCTGGGAGATCCGCCGGGATCTCGTCCGTAAGCGACTCCGGGTCGCACTGGGCCTCTGGCCAACCCCCAGCCGAACGCCACTCAACGCCGTCGAACACGGCACAATTGACCGCGGCGATCACACTGTCTCGAAGGTGTTCTTTGAGAGCCTGCCCGGCTTCTTCGTCACCGGCAATCTCTACCGTCCGAAAGAGATCAGCGGCTTGGTGCCAGCAGTGCTCTTTCCTCACGGCCACCTGAAGGACGCCCGTCTGGCCAAGCAGTTGCCGGCACAACTGCGGCAGCAGATCGCCAATGGCGAGGAACGCTTTGAGCAGGGTGGCCAAAGTCGGCATCAGTCACTCTGTGTCCAACTCGCTCGGATGGGCTGCGTCGTCTGGCACTGGGACATGCTCGGCGACTCCGACTCACAGCAGCTTTCCCGCACCCTCATCCATGGATTCAAGGAGCAACGACCTGGCATGAATGCCGCTGACGGCTGGGGGCTGTTCAGCACTCATGCCGAACTACGGCTGCAACATGCGATGGGACTGCAGGCGTGGAACTCAATCCGGTCACTGGACTTCGTGATGTCCCTGCCCGAAGTCGACCCCGATCGGATAGCAGTTACTGGTGCCAGTGGTGGCGGCACCCAAACCATGATCCTGGCGGCGGTCGATGACCGAATCAAGCTCTCCTATCCCGTGGTAATGGTCAGCACCGCCATGCAGGGTGGCTGCACCTGCGAGAACGCCTGCCTGCTAAGAATCGGCACCGGCAACGTCGAGTTTGCCGCCAGCTTTGCGCCAAAACCGCAGGGAATGAATACCGCCGATGATTGGACGGTTGAGCTCGCCACCAAAGGCTTTCCTGAGCTGAAACAGCTTTACGGACTCTATGGTGCTGCCAACCAGATCGCTCTGAACCGCGGCGAGCAGTTTCCTCACAACTACAACGCTGTCACCCGATCTGCCTTCTTCAGCTTTCTCAACAAACAGTTCGGGCTGGGCTTTGAAAACCCGGTCATCGAGGACGACTATGACCCCCTCCCGGCGGAGGCCCTATCGGTATGGGACGCCGGCCACCCGGCCCCACCGGCTGCCGACCCCGATTTTGAAAAAAATCTGCTGCGTTGGCTGGCCGCGGACAGTGACCGACAGGTGGCGGCCTGGTTGAAATCAACTGCAGCGATCACCTCACAACTGCAGCCGGCAATCGAGACCGTGATCGGCCGGCAGTTCAAGCAAGCGGGTGATGTCGAATGGCGGTTAGACAAGAAGACGCGGCAGGGGACGACTGTGGTCATGGACGGGGTGCTGCACAACACCACCTACGGCGAACAGCTTCCAGTTCGCTGGCTCTATCCTAAAGACTGGTCGGGGGACGTTGTCGTCTGGCTCGATGACGAAGGGCTGTCGTCCCTGCTGAATGACAGTGGCGAGATCATCCCACCGGTTCAGCAACTCGTGGCAGCCGGTGCAACGGTGGTGGCAGCAGAGCCCGCCACCCTACGGTTTCTTGCAGCGAACGAACCACCACAGCAGCGAGTGGTCGACAACCCACGTGAGTTTGCCGGTTACACCTTTGGCTACAACCAGCCGGTCGCCTGTCAGGGAATCCACGACATTCTCACACTCGTCAGCTATCTTCGTCACGGTGATACGCCCAGCCATGACCGTCCGCGGCGAGTGCATCTCGTCGGCCTAGGCCATACCGCTCCGCTGGTGGTCGCCGCTCGCGTGGCAGCTGCTGAAGTGGTCGATAAAGTCGCGGCCGATACTGGCGGCTTCCGATTTGGTTCGCTCACCGACTACCGCCATCGACTCTTCATCCCTGGGGCAGTCCGTTTTCTTGATCTCCCCGGTTTTGCTGTCGCAGGCGGCAGTCATCCGCTGCTTCTGCTCGGTGAGCCCGCGACCGACCAAGATGGCTCCGTGGGGTTTCCGTCCAACGCAGCGTGGCTTTATCAGATTGCCAACCCAGCTCTGGACCGTAGCGATATTGTCGGCTGGCTGCTTGCCGACGATCCCTCCACAGTGGTTGTGGATTGACTCTGGCATCTGCAACTTTTTTCATGCCAATACGTTGAACTCGTGGCGGCCTGCACGTGTGGCCAATCTGCGTTCATTGTTCATGAAAAAGCCTTCGTGGCCTTTCCCGGGAAACCTAGCTAAAAATACGGTTCAATCAGGCAATACCAGAAAACGCTGGAGGGTTTCGAACTTACCAGTTGCCGCATCCGAAGGGCGGCGTCCTCCTGTTACAGTCTGTTCATTGAGGAGACCCCGATGCTGATTTCAACCGTATTGATGTGGCTGTTGATCGCCCTCGGAATTGCCGTTGCTCTGCCATCAATCTGGCTCGTCGCTGAGGCCATGGCAACTCCTGAGACAACCAGCTGGCGACGTGATCGGGCGTCAGCTGGCCTCCTGCGAAACCTGTTCTTCGGCCTGCTACCGGCGGTGGCCGCCTTTCTGTCTGCGGCTGGCCTCCTCCGGGTGGCCCGGGGGGCAGCGGGCATCTTCGTGCTTGCTGGTGTTGGGCTGCTCTTGGTCTGGGCCCTTATCGGTGCCGGTGGTCTCGCCCGGCTGGTGGGTGAACGACTCTGGCCAGACGACGCCCAGTCCCCGTTGCGGACGACGGCCCGCGGAGGAATGCTACTGGTTGGCTGCTGCCTGCTCCCCGTCTTCGGCTGGTTCGGACTGCTTCCTTTGCTCCTGATGACGGGGATCGGCATCCAGGTCCGAGGCTTGTTCACGAGACGACAGCCACCAACCGCCACCATGCCGGCAAATCGCAATGGGCCCGTCAGTGACGGCACGCCCCTGCCGGAGGAATCAATCGAATGAGAGCCTCCCGCCGCCACGTCGTTCAGGCCAGCCTGGCTACCGGCGCGGTGGCACTGACCGGGTGTGACGGACTGGTGACTGAACTGGGCCGGCATCTCGGTGAGGACGTGCCGCCACAATTGCTGGCAGCGACCGGGGAGACAATTGACCCCGACTTCCATCTGCTCTCACGGGCAACCTACGGCCCGCGTCCGGGCGACCTCGCCAGGCTTCGCCGACAGGGACGAACCGCCTGGCTTGAGGACCAGCTTCACCCCGAAAGAATTGATGACACTGCCTGCGATATTCGGGCTGAACGTTTCGAAAGCCTCGCGTTTGCGCCGGGTGATGCGTATGCCTTCCCCCGGTCAGTGCTCCGCGAAGAGCTTGCCCGGCATACGCTGCTGCGGGCGATCTACAGCCGGCGGCAGCTCTTTGAACTACTCGTCGGTTTCTGGAGCGATCACCTCAACATTGACCTTGGAAAGGGAGACTGTGTTTTCCTCAAGCCAACCGATGACCGTACGGTAATCCGACAGCATGCGCTTGGCCGCTTCGCCGATTTGATAAAGGCCTCGGCCACGTCGCCCGCGATGCTCGTCTATCTCGACAATGCCGCCAACAAAGTCCGCCCCGGCAGGGATGACCGGCCAAATGAGAACTATGCACGTGAACTCCTCGAACTTCACACACTCGGCGTTGATGGCGGCTACACCCAGCAGGATGTCACCGAGGCAGCCCGCTGCCTGAGTGGCTGGACCTTTGACGCTGGCCGAGTATTTGCCACCAATCAAAATCGGGCCTTCTTCCGGGCAGAGTGGCACGACGATGGCGAGAAGCTGATTCTTGGGCGTTCGATTCCCGCCGGTGGTGGTCCCCGCGACCTCGACCAGTTGGTTGAAATCGCCTGCAGCCATCCCAGTACCGCTCGGCATATCGCACGCAAGCTGTGCCACCGATTCGTTTCCCCTGCCCCATCTCCGGGGCTTGTTGAGAGCACCGCAAAGGTCTTCACCCAACATGACGGTCAAATCCGGCCTGTTCTTCGCTCCATCTTTGGGACGGCCGAGTTTGCCGAATCTCGAGGACTGCTCCTCAAGCGGCCGTTGCGGTTTGTGGTGTCTGCCCTCAGGGCGGTTGCCGCCAATACGCACGCCCGGCCACCACTGCTCGACACCCTTCGCCGGCTTGGCCAGCCTCTGTTTGAACATCCGTCACCAGATGGTTACTCAGATGATGAGGCGGCCTGGCTGGGCACACTGTTGTGGCGATGGAACTTGGCCATCACGCTGGCAGCAGGCCGACTGCCAACAGTCACCATGCCACTGGAGCAGATTGACGCAAGCCTTGTGGCCACGGCGGCTGGCCGCAGTTCGCCTCCGAAACATGCCGCCGCTGCAGCCGATATGGATGACGGTTTTATCCGCTGGTTCGCCCATCTGATTGGCCGGCAGCCGACAGGAGACGAACAGCAGAGTTTTTCACCGTTGTTGCCTGCTGCCAGCCGGCATGAGCACACCATGCTGCTGGGAATGATTCTGGCCAGCCCTGCCTTTCAGCGGCACTGAGGCTTCAGCAGCCACCAACAATTCTGAGATTCACCATGCCAGCCAGCCTGAACACCCGCCTGCTTCTTCGTAACGACGAGGCCTGGCCCACCGGCCACGACGCCACACTGGTGGTTGTCTTTTTGCGAGGTGGTGCTGACACGCTGTCCCTGCTGCCACCGTACGGAGACGACCGCTATTTTCAGTCACGGCCAACCCTGGCTGTGCCGCCACCCGGCAGGGGAAACCGATCGGCCATTCGGCTCGATGATCACTATGGGCTGCACCCTGACATGGCAGCCCTTGAGCCAGCCTACCGCGATGGCCGGCTCGCCTTTGTCCAGGCTGTCGGGATTGACAACACATCGGGCTCGCATTTCGAATGCCAGGATCAGATGGAACATGGCAGTTCGCCAACGACAGCCCCCGTGAGCGGTGGCTGGCTTGGCCGGTTTCTCCGGACGATTGACGGCGACCAACTCGGGCCACTGCCAGCGGTTGCCATCGGAAAGAGCCTGCCGGAATCGTTGCGGGGCGGACCCGCAAGCGTCCTCGAAAGGCTTGACGAAGTCGCAGTGCAGGGTTCGGCAACCGACCTGCCTCTGATCACTCAAACCCTTGCCAGCCTCTACGGTGCCGAGCAGAATCCGCTCGGCAGACAGGGGCTCCAAACCCTCGACCTGTTTCGTCGGGTGGCATCACTGCCGCCAACCACCGCGACGACACGCCGCACTGCCACCTACCCGGACAACACCTTCGCGGCCGGACTGCGGCAGATTGCCGAACTAATCCGGGCAGGCATCGGGCTGCGAGTGGCCTGTCTCGATCTGCCAGGTTGGGACACGCACTTCTTTCAGGGCGCAACGGACGGCCAGCAGGCGGCCTTGGTTGACCGGCTGGCCAAGGGACTGGCGGCATTCGAAACTGATATGTCCTCATGCCGCCAGCGGGTCACGGTGCTTGTAACCACCGAGTTTGGGCGTCGGGTTTATGAAAATGCCTCGCAGGGCACGGACCACGGCCGCGGATTCGCGGCGATGCTACTCGGTAACAGCGTTGCCGGTGGTCACGTCCATGGCCACTGGCCACTGGAGGAGATCGCCGACCCCACCCCCTCGGGTCCAGGCGGGCTTGGTATCGAACGCGACGCCCGTGCTCTTTTTGCCGAAGTGCTCCAGCATGTCTTCGCGGCAGACAAGGCCGCTCTTCACCAGGTCTTTCCTGGGTTAAAAAGCCAGCAAACTGGCCTCTTTCGTTCAAGTCCTTCGAAGAGTTGATTTACTGGAGCTCGCCGGGCAATACAGCGGCCAAAGCTAGACCCACTCATGGCCGGCAGATATAATAAAAATTCTCCTTCAGAATGATTTTTACAGGCATACCTCATACGCTGTCGTTCAATCCCGTTTAAGGATCACAAGAGATTATGAAACACGCTGCTAAAGTCCGGCCAGAACATGGCTTTACCCTCATTGAACTTCTCGTCGTCATTGCCATCATCGGCGTTTTGGTGGGCCTGCTCCTGCCGGCCGTGCAGCAGGCTCGTGAGGCAGCCCGGCGATCGAGTTGCACCAACAACCTCAAGCAGATCGGGCTGGCTATCCACAACCACGAAAGTGCCCAGCGGCATTTTCCGGCCGGCTACGTCGGGGTGATTCCAGGCAACTCCGGAAACGCCTGGGGCTCAAACAATCAGTTCACGTGGAGTTGGGGAACGCTGATCCTGCCCTATGCGGAAGAGGCGAGCCTTTATCAGAAATTCAACCCGCTGAAGGTCCGGGCCTTCGATTATCCGGCAACCGCTGGTGGCAGCCTCGCCGACATGCAGACCAAAGTTTCGGGTTTTCAATGTCCGAGTGACCCCGGATACGAGACGATCAATGCTGGAGGAAGCCGTACGATCAACGTGAGCGGACAGGGTGGTGCCCGAACAACGACCTCGAACTACGTCGGCAGCAACACCAGCTTCAAATGGCACACCGGCGGTCGCTACATCACCGAGGGTGGCCCCAATGGCCAGGCCGGGGCTCCTTATTCGCAATGGCCGGGCACCGTACCACCACCAAATGGAATCTTCTGGAGAGATTCCAATTTGGACCTCCGAAAGATCACCGATGGCCTCAGCAAGACGATCATGGTCGGTGAGCGGTCAAGCCGCATCGGGCAAGCAGCGTTACTGTTTGTGACCAATGCCGCTAACGAGCAGCTTACCATCGAGCGAAATCTCGGCACAGCGGTTGAACTGCTCAATGCGTCTGTGGGCAGCGCTGCAGCGCGTCGAAGCTACAACTCCGACCACGCCGGCGGGATAATTCAGTTCCTTTTCTGTGACGGATCAGTCAAGGCGCTCAACGAGGCGATCGACCACACCGCACAGCGGACCTGGTCAGCGGCAGCTACGGCGAATCTCTCAACGTTTGAAAAGCTCGTCGGCCGTAACGACGGCCAGACAGTGTCGAATGACTTCTGAATGATTCTTCACAGCGAGGCCCCCGGTGAACATACACTGCGGGGTCTCTTTTTTTCACGACTTAGCTCTACTCCCGAGAGGAATTTCTTCATGTTGCTTGGGATATCTTGTCGTCGGCACCTGCGACTGACGCTCCTACTTTTCAGCCTGCTGATCATCGGCACCGCCTGCTCATCGCGGACCGCGAACTATCCGGCCCTTGGGCCCGTCATCGGCACCATCACCCTCGACGGCAAGCCACTGGCCGATGTCACGGTGATGTTCCAGCCGGAGAATGGCCGGGCTTCGACGGGCCTTACCGATGCGGAAGGGAAATACGAACTCGTCTTCACCGAAGTTGCAAAGGGAGCCAAAGTCGGGCCGCATCATGTTTCGTTTTCGCAGGAGATCGCCGAAGACGACATTCGGGCGACAATGCGACCGGCCCAGCATCTCAGTCGCAGCTTCGACGTCGAGGTGACCGCCGATCCGAATGTCTTGGACTTTGAGCTTGGCCAGGAAAAGGCAGCAGCGACAAAGTAATGCTCCCCCTGCGACAGTGCTTGCCGACGGTCCTGCTGTTTCTCTTTCCAGCCGCGTTCACCTCCGCCAGCAGACCGACCGATGCCACTTCCCGCCCCAACATCGTGGTCATCCTCACCGATGACCATGGCTGGGCTGATCTTGGGACGCAGGGAGTGCGGCAGGATGTCCGCACACCTCACCTCAATGCCTTGGCCGCTGGCGGGGCGCGGCTAACGGCTGGCTATGTCACCGCCCCGCAGTGCGTCCCCTCGCGGGCAGGACTGTTGACCGGGCGATACCAGAATCGGTTTGGCCTCGAATCAAATGCCGAGTACCAGCAGCCTGGTGGCCTCGACGGGTTCAACGCCGCGATGACACTTGCCGAACGACTTCAGACTGCAGGCTACGCCACCGGCATGGCCGGCAAGTGGCATCTCGGGCCGCCAGCCCAGATCGGCCAGCACGGCTTTGATCGCTTCTTGTTCAAACACAATAACGCCGCCGGGGTCTGGAACGGCCCACTCGACCGGCCCGCCCATCCCCCTGCAAAGCACCCGGCCGGCGGCTATCACCTCGACGTGGCAAGTGACTATTGCTGTTCATTCATTGAACACCACCAAAACCAGCCGTTCTTTTTCTACCTGGCTTATCGGGCGCCCCACACACCGCTCGACGCGCCGTCCCGATACACCGAGCGATTTCCGGGGACAATGCCCGAGCGGCGGCGACAGGCGTTGGCGATGATCGCTGCCGTCGATGACGGCGTCGGTCGCATTACCACCACTCTGCGCCGGCTCAGGCTTGAGGAAAACACCCTTATTTTCTTTCTTGGTGACAATGGCGCCCCGCTGAAGATCACCATGCCCGACAGCCCACTCGATCGCGACCCCGGCGGCTGGGACGGGTCACTCAATACGCCGTTCAACGGTGAAAAGGGCATGCTTGCCGAAGGGGGCATCCGAGTCCCCTGGACGGTCTCGTGGAAGGGCCGAATTCCTGCCGGTCAGGTCTTGGACGAGCCGGTGATTGCCCTCGATATCGCCGCGACAGTTGCCGCAGCCGCTGGGCTCGACGTCGAACCGGCAAGCCTTGACGGGCTCAACCTCACGGCCTGGCTGGCGGGCGAGGCGCCGCCGCCGGAGCGGACGCTCTACTGGCGATGGATTGCCCAAGCGGCTATCCGGAAGGGACGCTGGAAACTGCTGCGGGGCGGCCAGCGAGAATACCTCTTCGATCTCGACGCCGATCCAAGTGAACAGCACAACCGGCTGGCAGAGCATCCGGGTATTGCAGCCGCTTTGCGACAGAAACTCCAGGCCTGGACAACCACGCTGTCACCACCGGGCCTGGCGATCAAGCCAATGGCCCCAGTATGGGAGCAATACTTTGATCATTATCTTGATCAAACACCGTCAACGTCTGAATCACCCACCAAGCAAACGCCGGATCGTGGTAAAGCTGCAGCCTGGACGGCTGACGCAAAGCTGATGCTGGCCACTGCGGCCAGCAGTTTCCCGGCGACAATTGACACAGTCCATGTCGGCGCGAAGCAGATCACGCTCAGTGGCCGCTGTTCCGAACAAGCTGCGGTGATTGCCATCCCACCAGAAGTAGCCTCACATCAGGCTGTCCACACAGCCGTGATCGCTCGGCTGACACCAGATGGACAGGGGCGTTTCCGTCTCGACCTTCCCCGGGTTGCCGCCGATGGCCGTGACCGAGGCATCTTCCGGTTTCGTCTCGTCGGCCACGATGGCAGTTGGGTGTCAGCGGCCCGCTGGCCAACGGCCTGGGGGCCGGCTATTGGCCGGACGCTGACGAAACAGACCGCACCGCATCGCAAGGGTCTTGGCGGTATTCCTGCCCTCCACAGCCCCGACCACGAAATTTTTGATCTCGGTATCCGGCATGCCACGCTCAACGTCGTTCTCACTGGCCTGATTCACGACCAGGCCAGGCCCGGCTGGCAAGCCTTTGAGCATGGCGGCCGCACCTGGTTCATCAACGAGAAACTGCTCAACCGATACGACGAAACGCTGCGGCAGCTCGCAGCCAACAACGTGATCGTTTCGGCAATCCTGCTCATCGGGAATCACCGAGATGAAACGGGGCGGCCACAGTCGCCACTGGTTCATCCTGATGCCGAATCAAGCGGTGTCTACGCGATGCCGAATCTGACTGCCGAGACTCCAGCCCGCTGTTACGCGGCAGTGCTCCACCTGCTGGCCGATCGCTGGACCCGTGCAGATGGCTCCTACGGCCGTGTCGCCAACTGGATCATGCACAACGAAGTTGATCAAGCCGCCACGTGGACGAACATGGGCCCCCAGCCGCTCCCCCGTTATGCCGAGTCGTATCACCGGTCGGCCCGGATCATGCACCATACCGCCCGACTGTTTGACCGGCACGCCAGAGCCTTCATCTCGCTGACCCATCACTGGACGAAGGCCCCACAGAAGCCGGGGGTGTATGAGGTTCGTCGGCTGCTCGATCGGTTTGCCGCCTTCGCCCGGGCCGAGGGTGATTTTGAATGGGGCGTTGCCTATCACCCATATCCCCAGAACCTCCGCAATCCCAACACCTGGGCAGACACACTGCCCACTAATGACTTCAACACGCCGCTGATCACTTTGAAGAACATTGCTGTTCTCCCGCAGTATCTCGCTCAGCCACGCCTACAGTTTCAAGGGAAGCCGCGGGCCATTCTGCTTTCTGAGCAGGGCTTCAATACACCGACACTCGGGGAGGCCGACCAGAAACGGCAGGTGGCAGGATTGCTCTATGCCTTCGACCAAATTGAATCACTGCCAACAATCGAGGCCTTCCACCTGCATCGCTACCGTGACATGCCGGAGGGCGAGGGCGGCCTGCGGCTGGGCATCGTTGATGAAACCGGAAAACACAAGCTTGGCTGGGATGCCTATCAGGCGATTGGTAGCCCCGC
>CAZKSP010000023.1:0-17618 GCA_964555385.1 uncultured Chitinophagaceae bacterium | reverse complement strand
AGAAACGGCTGAGCGTCTGTTGACCCGGCGCTCTTGTCAGCAGCGAGACGATAATGATCGCCGCGGTTGATACTACGATCATCGCCGCGACCGGCATGAGTTGCCAGGTTCCATCGGCATCAAGCGCAGTCGGTACCGGGATGTTGACCGTGAAGTTGGGGTTGCCGGCAAAGTCAGATGCTGAGAACAGCCAGAGCCAACTGCCGGCAGCCGCCAGCACGCATGCATAGGCTCCCGCCTTGGTCAGTCGGGGCCAGTAAAGAGCGGCCAGAATTAGCGGGAAGAGGCTGGAAAAGCCGCTGAAGCACCAGACGCCAAGGGTAAAGACCCGTCGCGGTTCCAGCAGGCTCAGGCCGTAGGTTACCGCGACAATCGCGATGATGAAGCTGCGGGCAACCAGCAGTTCATGTTGGTCTGACAGCCGCCGACTACCCCGCAGCGGTTGGACCACATCCTCGGTGAACATCGTGCCGAGGCAGAGAAACTGGCTGTCGAGGGACGACATGATTGCTGCCAGGATGCCGGCGGTCAGGAAGCCACCCAGCACCGGCCCGGCAAGCTTCTGGACCAGGAAGGGCAGCACGGCGTTGGGGTTGGCGGCCACCGGAGGAGGAATCGTAATCAGGTCGCTGGTGGCCCAGGCCCCGATCAGCACACAGGGCACCCAGACGATGGCGATGAACAGGGGGTGGGCCACCACCGGCAGTTTGAAACTGTTGGCGCTGCGGGCAGTCAGCCAATGCTGAAACAGGTGCGGGAACATGCCGACGCTCAGCGGCACGAACATGTAGGTCAGGAACTTTTCCGGCGGAATGTGCAGTCGAGTGAGCTTCTCGTGTGGGATGGCGGCGCTGGCTGCCTGCAGGCTGCCCCAAAAACTTTCTTGGCCACCAAGCTTCCAAGCAATTACCACAAAGGTAACCACACCTAGCACCATGAAGACGATGGTCTGAAAGGTATTGGCCCAGGCGGTACCCCGCATGCCGCCCATGAATACATAGATCAGCACGATGCCGCAGATGGCAAGTGAAGCAAGTTGCTTGGGTACGCCCCCTTGCGATCCATAAAGAAAGCTCGGGGGATCGGTGGGTGCTTTGGGATTCTTGCCCTGTTCAAGGAAGGATGGGAAAGTTCCCTCGGTGAAGGTGCCGCCGACCACTTTGCCGTCGGCAATCCGTCCGGCAGTCACCTTGTTGATGACCGTACCGGAGGCCATCACACCGATCAGTAGGTAGGGGATCACCAGACCGACCAGAACCGGGAAGAGCACCAGTCCGATCCTTCGGCTCTCGAGACGGTCGCGGAAGAATTGCACCTGAGTCCGGTATCCGTGGGCCTTGCCCAGCTTCCAGACCTTCACTCCGAGCAGGAAAAAACAGAGCGAATGGATGATGCCGCTGGAACTGGCCAGCATCCCGTAGACACCGACCCCTTCCTTGAACGATTCGCCGGTCGAACCGACCAGAGCAAAAGCGGTCATGGTGGTACCGAAGATTGACATCAGCAGCAGAAAAGGACCGATGGAGTGGCTGGCCAGCATGTAGTCCTGGCTGGTGCCCCGAAATAATCGGCTGGCCCCAATGCCCAATAGCAGCAAGAGTCCGAGATACCCACAGATAATCAGCAGTTGAGTCATGACCGGTCCTCCGTCGTTGGAGAGGGCGTGGCGTCATCGACTGGCCAGCAGAAGAGCGTGGCGAGGTACCAAGTGCCGGCGGCAGCCAAGGAGATGCCGGCATGGTAGGCGAGGGTAATCGGGAGGAAGCCGAAAATGAGCCGGGCATCACCCCAGAACCAGATGTCCTGGTGGGCCACGATCAGGAGAGCGACGAGGGCCCAGACCACGTGGGCAGGTTTCATGAGGGTATCCCTTGATGGAGAACGAGGGGGAACGCCGAACTGTTTTTAGCCGAGCGGCTTCGGTGTGAACAGCAGATGTCCCGGAACCCGTCCTGGTTACTCAGTGATGATTGTTCGCGGTGCCCGGGGGGTGTCATCGGGCAGGGTGGGCACCGTGGCGATGACGTACAGGCCGACACCGACCGCCCCGAGAGCAACATACTTAAGCCACCAGGGAAGGCTGTTGAGCAGCAGGCTGCAGATCACGACGGCCACTACGAGGGTGATTGTCCGGTATTTCACCGTGCGGCGGATGCCTCGATATTCCTGCCAATCGTCCAAAGTCGGCCCGAACCAGCGGGATCGGTGCAGCCAGGCATGAATCCGAGGAGAACCTCGGTAGAAGCACCAGCTGGCCAGCAGCAGGAATGGGGTTGTTGGTAACAGCGGCAGAATTGCACCAACAACGGCAAAGCCCATGCAGATCCAGCCGCCGGTGACAAACAGCAGACTCTTCACGGGATCGGTGCTCGGCTGCAAATCCATGCGTTTCCTCCCGGCAGCCCTTTGCGGGGGCGAAACCGGCTCCGGGGGATTTTAGCACGCCAGCCGATCCCGTATGATCTCCGGGCTGCTTGGATTCTTTCACCCTGCCGACGGAGACCCCACTGATGCCGCTCGTCCCCCTTCGCATTCTGCTTGACCATGCCGCTGAGAACGGTTACGGCCTGGCCGCCTTCAACGTCAACAACATGGAGCAGATCCAGGCCATTATGGAAGCCGCGAAGGAGACCGACTCGCCGGTCATCGTCCAGGCGTCTCGGGGAGCCCGGTCCTACAGTCAGGACAATTACCTTCGGCACCTGATGCTTGCCGCAGCTGAACTCTATCCTGGCATCCCGGTCGCCATGCACCAGGATCATGGCAACTCGCCAGCCACCTGCGCCAGTGCCATCGACAATGGCTTCACCAGCGTGATGATGGACGGGTCACTGAAAGAGGACGGCAAGACGCCAGCAGACTTCGACTACAACGTCGCGGTCACGGCCGAAGTTGTGAAGCAGGCCCATTCCCGTGGTGTCTCAGTTGAGGGGGAACTTGGCTGCTTGGGGTCGCTCGAGAGCGGTCAGGGTGAGGCCGAGGATGGGCACGGAGCCGAGGGCGTGCTATCGCATGACCAACTGCTGACCGATCCGGACGAAGCTGCCCGGTTTGTCGAGGCGACTGGGGTCGATGCCCTGGCCGTGGCAATCGGCACCAGTCACGGGGCCTACAAGTTCAGCCGTAAACCCGATGGTGATGTGTTGGCAATGAAGCGGATTGAGGAGATTCACGCCAAACTCCCCAACTGCCACCTGGTGATGCACGGCTCGTCGAGTGTGCCGCAGGAACTGCAGGACATCATCAACAAATATGGCGGCAAGATGCCACAGACCTACGGCGTGCCGGTCGAGGAGATCCAACGGGGCATCAAGCATGGCGTTCGCAAGATAAACGTCGACACCGACTGCCGGATGGCAATCACCGGAGCCATCCGCAAGGTGCTGTGGGAGACTCCGGAAAAGTTTGATCCCCGGGACTACCTCAAGCCGGCCCGGGCAGCCATGCAGAAGGTCTGTGCCGAGCGTATGGTGCAGTTCGGCCAGGCTGGTAACGCTGGTAAGGTTCCGGTGATTTCGCTCGAAGAAATGGCCAAACGTTACGGCTGAAATGGCCGTTGTGCCGGGTCGCCTAGCCATCCTATAGTCCCTGCCCCGTCGCCCGTCGGCGTCGGGGCCTGGATTGGAGGAGAACGGTGGCCGAACCGAGCGATGAGGCATTGATCGAGCAGGGCCGGCAGGTACTGCGGGCTGAGGGTGAGGCGATTCTTGCGTCGGCTGAGAGACTGGCCACACCCTTTTGCCAAGCAGTACGGCTGCTGCTGCAATGTACCGGCAGCGTGGTGGTAACGGGCATGGGCAAGGCTGGGCTGATCGGTCGCAAGCTGTCCGCCACCCTCGCTTCGACCGGAACACCAAGTCATTTCCTTCACCCAGCCGAAGCGATGCACGGCGACCTCGGTGCCTTGCGGCGGGACGATCTGGTGCTGGCCATCTCGCAGTCGGGTGAGACCTCCGAACTGACACAGATACTGCCACACGTTAATGCCCGCAGCATTCCGCTGATTGCACTCACCGGTCGGGCGGACAGCACCCTCGGCCAGTCCGCCGCCGTAGTCGTGGCTACCGGCAAATTGGCTGAGGCCGATCCGCTGGGCGTCGCCCCGAGTACCAGCACCACCGTGATGCTTGCCCTCGGTGACAGCATGGCACTGGTTGTCAGCCGTCTGCGGGGCTTCAGCCATGCCGATTTTGCTGCCCGGCACCCCGGCGGCAGTCTGGGGATGCGGCTGCTGAAGGTCGAACAGGCGATGCGGCCGCTGGAATATTGCCGAACGGCAGCGGCTGATGAGACCGTGCGGCAGGTCTTTGCCCGTCCACTTCCCACCCGCCGGACCGGTGCAGTGATGATCGTTGCCGCCGATGGCCGGCTGACCGGCATCTTCACCGACAGCGACCTGGCCCGGCTGTTTGAACGCCGGCATGACGACGCCCTCGACCGGCCAATTGGTGAGGTGATGACCTCCGAGCCGACTGCCGCTCGGCTCGGGAGCCGACTCGAGGAGGCGATTGGCCTGCTCGAGAGCCGGCGGCTCAGCGAACTGCCGGTCATCGACGAGGCCGGCCGTCCCCACGGCCTGCTCGACATCGTCGATCTGGTTGGCGTTGACCTGTCTGCTGCAGAGACCAGTCCCAAGGGCCAACCGTCGGCCCGTACCGCAGCCTGATGCCGTTTGCCGGTAGCCCATCTGTCGGAGATGCCGAATGCCCAGCGGCCCCAATCAGTCCGTCGACACCAGTCAGCCACCCGCAACGCTGTTGGCCACGATCCAGTTGCTCCTGCTCGATTGTGATGGTGTCCTGACCGATGGCGGCGTCACCTGGTCGGAGGACGGCATCGAACAGAAGACCTTTCACATCCGTGACGGTCTCGGCATCAAGCTCTGGCAACAGGCCGGCGGACAGGTTGGGATTGTCACCGGCCGCTCCAGCCGCGTGGTTGAATGGCGGGCACGGGAACTCGGCATCGATTTCATTCGCCAAGGAGTGGGCGACAAACTGGCGGTGGTGGCCGACCTGGTGGCAGCCGCTGGCCTGGGGTGGGAAGCCGTCGCGTACGTCGGCGATGACCTTCCCGATCTACCGGTCGTCAGTCGAGTGGGGCTGGGTGTAGCGGTGGCCGATGCCTGTCCGGAACTCCGTGCTGCCGCTGGGCTTGTCACCAGTCTTCCCGGGGGGCAGGGTGCCGTTCGGGAGCTGATCGAACGGCTTCTGAAAGCGCGAGGCGGCTGGGAAGACCTCATTGCCAGCTACCGGGGTGACGGAATTGCCTGATGGATCAGCGACTTGGACGAACCGTGCGGGTGTTTCTGGTCGTGCTGGCCACGGCGGGACTCTATCGGTTGGCCGTTGTTCCCTGGGTTGAGCCGCGCTATCGTGAGCCAGTTGGCGTAGCCGAACTGACACCCGAGCAGGCGGCAGCGATTCGGGCCCGAGCTGATCGGCGGCTTGATGCAGTGCGGGAGCTCTTTCCGCCGGGTTCATGGGAACTCGATCAGCCGATCATCCTCGAGAGCCGGGGTATGCGTCTGATGTTCAAGCAGTACCACTCGCTGCCCGACGGCCGGGTAAACCTGGTGCCCTGCACGCTGGTGGTGTTGCCAGACGACCAGCGGCAGGCGACCGAAGAACCGGGCCGAACGCTGGTGATGCGGGCACCACAGGGCGCGGTGTTGGAGTTTGCAGAACCGCTTGACCTGCGAGCCGGCCGGCTATCACGGTTGGTTGGTGGTAGCCTGCGGGGGCAAGTGACCGTCCGGGGTACCCCGAGTGCAGCCGGTGCGGGGGACGACATTGAGGTGGTGACCCGCGACCTAGAACTCGACGAATACGAGATTCGCACGAATGAGCGGGTTGAGTTTCGCTATGGCCGGTCGATTGGCCGGGGCCGCGGTCTGGTGGCAATGCTGCTACCGCAGTCTGGGGGCTCGGGGCAGGGACCTAATATCGGCGGGGTCGATACGGTGCGGCTTGAACGTGAGGTGGAGCTGCGGCTGGAGGGGATGGCGGCCGGTATCATGCCTGCCGCCGCGGCAGCAGACACGGTGGAGGAACCGACTGCCGAACTGCCGGTACACGTGACCTGTACTGGCAGCCTGACGACGAATCTTTCGGCCAATGTCATCACCCTCGAGGATGCAGTCGAAGTCAGACGTGGGCAGTTGGAGCAGGGAGGGGATCAGCTCAGCTGTGACGTGTTGGCGATTATTCTGGGTGAGCCGTCTCCGGCCGCCGAGGAGGCGGCCGCTGGTCTGCAGGTGGTCGAAATACAGGCTAGCGGTGCCCCGGTGATCGTCCGAAGCGGCACGAACAATCTGGAGGTCCGGACTGAACGGTTGGGCTACGAAGTTCGCTCTCGCCGGATTCGCCTCGACGGTGATGAACCGGTGACGGTGACGGCAGTCGGGCTTGAACTGGAGGCGGCTTCACTCGATTACACGCCTGATATCGATGGCGGACCGGGTAGTCTGCTGGCGGAGGGTCCCGGCTGGCTGCGGGCCTTGGGTGAGCGTCCCCCGGCGGTTGAGACCAGGTGGCAGAAGAGCTTGCGAGTCCACCCGGACGGCACGAATCATGTTGCCTCATTGACCGGTCAGGCAGAAGTGGCGGTCGATTTGCAGGGCCGGCTGACTGGGGCCGAGATGCACCTCTGGTTTAGCCAGCGTGCCGGGGCAACCGGGGCAGCCACCAGTGGTGCCGGCGTGCCAAATATGTCAGCCCTCCAGCCACAGCGGCTGCTGGTCCGAGGCGTGGTCGAAGTCGATGTGGCTGAAGTTGCTGCCCGGACTGACCGAATGGAACTCTGGTTTAAGCCTGGGCAGGCTGTGGTCCCCGCCGTCTCACCACCAGCCGCCGCCGACAGGCTGCCTGTCACTTCAGCAGCGGCGGCCTCTCCGCCGCCTCAAAGCCTCCCACCGCGGCGGCCAATTCCTGCCATCCGGCCGCCGTTGCCCGTCGACCGCAAACTACTTGCCAGCGGTGATCTGATTCGTGGACAGGTGCTGTTGGGGGGCGATCAAAACAATCTGGAAGAGCTTTCCCTCGAGGGGCAGGTGCAGCTCATCGAGCAACCAGCAGCAGCCGCAGCAGCCGACGGCTTCGACATCCGGGGCGATCAGCTGCAAATCACTCGGCCGACCCGGTTCGACGCCCGGGCGATTATCTCCGGACGCCCGGCTGAGATTCGCAGCTCCAAGCTCAATCTCGAGGGGCCACTGATCGAGTTTGACCGGGGCCAGAATAGGGTGGCCGTCGACGGTGGAGGCAGGCTCACCGTGCCTGCGGCAGGTAATGCTGGGTTGGGTGACCTTGGCCTGATCAGCGGCCAGGCGCCGCGACAGCCGGCTGCGTCAGCGACCACTACCGCCGAACCCCTCGCGATCAACTGGCAGGGCCGGATGGACTTCGATGGGCAGACTGCTCGCTTCATTGACCGCGTCGAGACCGGCAGCGGCGACACTGAATTAAAGGCGGGATCTCTCGACTGCGTGTTCAGCCAGCCGATTGATTTCAGCCGGCAGCGGCAGCCACAGGCCCAGGCCCAGAACGACATTGCCCGCATCGCCTGCGGAAACGGCGTACGGATCATCAGCCGCACCAAATCCGAAACCGACGGCCAGCTGGAATCGCACGAGCAGTTGTTCGTGCGAGACCTTTTCTTCGATCGGCTCACCGGTGACGTGCGGGGTACCGGCCCAGGGCGGCTGACAAGTACCCGGCGAGGCGAGGGCAGTCTGCCACTGGGAACGCCGGCGTTGCCCGGTGGCCCCGTGCAGCAAGAACCGGTCGTCCCGTCACCAAAGAACGAACAGCCCGGCATCACCTATCTTGGGGTTGATTTTCAGCGGGGCTTCACCGGCAACCTCACCCGCCGACAGATGGAGTTCCAGCAGCGAGTGGAAACAATCTGGGGGCCAGTGCCGACCTGGGAGGACAGCCTCGACCTGCACGCCCCAGCAGGACTGGCGGAGGGAGTAGTAGCCGTCACCAGCGACGTCCTCGGCATTGGGCAGACACCCCCCGTGCCTGGCCAGCCCCGGCGGGCGATTGAACTCTCAGCCGGCGGCAATGTGCTGGTTGAGGGCTCGGGCTTTACTGCCCGCAGCGCCCGGCTGTCGTACAGCGAGCTGAAGGATTTGCTGGTCTTCGAAGGCGACGGCCGCACCGATGCTCAACTCTATCGGCAGGAGCGGGTTGGTGGTCCAACCTCAACCGCCTCAGCCGGCAAAATCCTTTACTGGCGGCAGCACAACCGGGTCGACGTGCAGGATGCCCGCTACCTCGACTTCGACCAGCTCGGTGGCGGCAGCCTGCCCAACGCGCCCTTTTGAGTCACCGCTGAGCCCACTCGTGGTGCATCAGAAACGATCAGCGTCTCTCAGCAGACGCGGCGCGACTCGGCATCGAGGGCGTTGACCGTGAATTGCACGGCCGCCTCGGTGGCGGTGGTCAGGAAGTCGTCCTCGGCCAGCTGGTCGAACAGGGCTGTGTGAGGAATCCCAAGGGCGATCAGTTTGCTGTCCAGCCGTTCGGCTCCGTCTCGCCAGCGATGGTCGGCAGGGTCACTGGCAAACCATTGGTGCCGTGGCCAGTTGAGCGGATGCACGTGCAGGATCGCAGTCTCCTGCCGAGCCTGTTCAACGTCGGGAAAGATCTCCCAGAGGGTGTCGAACAGTTCGCCGTCGTTCCAGTCATGCCCATGACGCATGCCAAGATGAAAGTCGATGGCTGGATTGATTGCCGCCGCCACCGGAAAGACCGTGGGGTGACGGTAAGCCAGTCGCAACGCCCCCTGTCCCCCCATCTCCAGGCCCAGGAGGCCGACTCCCCCCGGCCCTGCAGCAAACCGTTGGCTGCACTCCTCGAGCACAGGCCCCAGGAGAAAGGCCTCTGGTGTCTGCTGCCGGTCAAATCGCTCGACACAGTGCTGAAGCCACCAAGAGCGGCCGGTGCGGGGTGCCAGCACCGGCAGCCTCGTCGCCTCGACCGCCGACTGAATTGCTGGCAGACTCTGCGGAGGCCGGCCTGGCAGGTCGTGCAGATAAATGAGACAGCGTGCGGTCGTGTCGACCGTTTCCGGCTGAAACAGGTCGCAGGCGTGGCCGGCAACGGTGATGGTTGACCAGCCGGTCGAAGTTGGGGATGACATGGAGGATGGTGGAGGCAGAGAGCGTGTCACCCTGCTTTGTAGCAGCCGGTGGCTTGACTGAACACTGGGCCCCCTGCACGGAAGGAGACAGACGATGAAGCGGTTGCTGTCGCGTGAGGAAATTGCTTCAGGCATCAATCGACTTGCTGCCGAGGTGCAGAGGGACTGCGGCGGCAAACCGTTGACGGTAATTGGCGTCCTGACCGGCAGCATTGTGCTCGTGGCCGATCTGCTGCGGCGACTCGAGGGGCCGATCGAGGTGGGCATGGTCTGGGCTAGCAGCTATCGCGGGGCTGCAACCCGGCCAGGCCGGCTCGACCTCAGGCTTGACCTGTTACCCGATCTGACCGGCCGTGACGTGCTGCTGGTCGACGACATTTTTGATACTGGTCGCACCCTTGAGGCCTTGGTGGCGTCGCTGCACGAACATGGGGCGGCCTCGGTGCGAACCTTGGTATTGCTGCGCAAGCCAGATCGAGTGGAGGTGGATATGAACCCCAATTACGTCGGATTCGACATTCCCGATGCCTTCGTAGTCGGCTATGGTCTGGACCACGACGGTGCCTGGCGGAATCTGCCAGAGATCTGCATCCTTGACCCGACCGACGCGGACGGGTCGGCCGGCAGGCCATCTGCCGCTCAGGCCACCGACTCAATCAAGTCGCTCCCCATCTCCCCGGCCAATGCCCAACCCCGCTAAAGATCTGCTGTTGGTTTCAGCCGATGCTCCTGCGGTCGGCAGTGGTAGGCAGTTGGAGCTGGCGACGGTCGCTCTGCGAGAAGCCGGCTGGCGGGTTCGGCTGGCGTTGCTCACCACCGGCGGTAGCCTGGCTGGCCGGCTGAAGGCGAATGGGGTGGCTGTCGAACGGATCGGGCGACGACCGATTATCGACGCAGCGGTCGTCCCCCGACTGGTCGGGCTCTGCCGTCGGCGAGCACCTGCGTTGGTGCTGGCCTGGGGCAGGCCCGCCGCTGTGCCGGTCGCTGCTGCCCGATTGATCGGCCGTCGGCTCGGCCTGCGCAGCTGGCAGCATTGCCAGTGGCTGGCTCAGCCACCCCGGACGGGGCCTGAGGCATTCGCTGTTCGTGCGGCAGACCGGGTGCTCGTCACGGCTGAATGGCTGACAAATGACCGTGAGACTGCAGCGGCTGCCGGACGTCTGGCCGTGGTGCCACCCGCAGCGGTGGCTTTTGCAAGTCAATGCAGTCGCGAGCGGCTCGCAGAGTCACTCGGGCTCGATGCGGCTCGGCAGTGGACGCTTACTGTCGCGCCGCTGGTGGCCTCCTCACGGTTGGATCGGCTGCTCTGGGCGATCGACCAGATGGGTGTCGTTCGCGATGATCTTACCCATATCATTGTCGGTGCTGGCCCGCTGGGGCGACGGCTGGAGCGGCGGGCTTCAATCCAAACGATTGCTGGCCGAGTTCATTTCTTTGATCAGCTCGACTGTTTTCCTGAACTGTTGCCCCAGGTCGATCTGATCATGCAGTCAGGGCGGGTGCCCCTTGGTGGCTGTTTGCTTGAGGGGCTATCCCAGGGAATACCGCTGGTCGCTGTCGATACCCCGGAGAGCCGTTCGGTCATTGGCAACAACGAGGTCGGCCGACTGGTCCCAGCAGTGCCCGAAAGTGAGTTTGGTCGCCGGGCTATCCAGTTACTTGAGGATCGTGATCTCGCCGCCGCTTGCACCGCCGCCGGTAGCCGTCGAGCAGCTCAGCTGTTTGACCCACAGGCATTCGCCACCGCTTTGGTTGCTGCCGTTGGTGGATGACTGTTGCGGCTCATGAGTTGGCAGCCACACAATGGCCGCGTGAGCAGGCTGGTGACGCATCATGAAAGCTTTTGATGGATTTTCGTGATGCGTTTCCGCAGAGTCGGGCACTGTCCCTTAACCATTCAATTCCGAAATGAACGCATCATGAGCTGCAATCGCCCTAAGTTGCCGGCCGGTAGGTGTGGCTCTGGTATGACCGTTCTCGGCGACAAGCTGGCCCCCCTTATAGACTGCAGCTGGCATGGCAAACATCGCCGCCAGATCGTGGCTGGGCCGGTAGAGGGTGATGTCGGCATCGGCGCCAACGCCGAGTTGTCCCTTCTGGGGCAGGCCGGCAATCCGCGCGGGAGCGGCCCGGGTGATGATGCAGAGTTCCTGGAGGGAATATTCGCGGTCAAGGTGGGCTAGCGGCGATCGCTTCCGGACCGCGGGATGAATCCGCTCAAACGCAGCCTGGCGGAAGGCGGCATCCCCCAGCAATTGCATCAGCACCGGATAGGCCGTGAAGTGAGCGCCGTTGGGATGGTCAGTCGAGAGAACCAGCCGCCAGGGGTCGGTGACTGAGAGGAACCACTCAAGGCCGATCGCCCACTGCCAGGCGTGGATCAGGCTCTTTTCCTTGTATGCGATTGGCAGCACACCGCAGCCCCCCTCCAGCCAGAGGTCGTGCGAGTGCCAGGGCATGCCGGTGGTGTGAGCGAGGTGTTCGGCGGCGGCGGAGTCGCCGGTCATGGCGACAGTGTCGCCAAAGAGTACTTGGCCAACGTCGAGCGTCAGGCCTTCATGGTCGTTAAACCAGGCGGCCAGTTCGGGCACGCCCGAGCCGAAACTGTTGGCATCAAGGTCACCACCGGTGTAGCTGTGAAACTGCACGTGGGCCAGATGGGCCGGGATGCCGTCGAGGGTTCGCATTGTCTCGGCCAGGGTTCGCCAGTTGCCTGGCAGGCCGAGGTTTGCAGTGTGTATGTGAAGCGGATGCGGCAGGCCGACAGCGGACACGCCCCGGGCCAGCCGCTCAAGTAGGCTGCGGCCGGTCAGGCTATAACCCGGCAGCGGTGTGTCGAGATCATGGTGATCGCCCCGGCTGCGTTTCCAGAATGCAGGCCCGCCAGGGTTAGCCACCTTCACGCCCCAGCCACCGCCTTGGCTTACGGCATCCCACACCAGCCGCGAGATCGTGTCAGAATCCCCCTTGTCGAGGGCAGCCAGCAGTTCGGCATCATCGGCGGCCAGGAGATAGAAGCCCTTGTCGAGAATCGGCATCTCGGCCAGTTCAAGTGTGGCGATGCCAGCCGCTCCGGTGGCGATGGCGGCGTCAAAGACGGTGGTGTAGCCGAGGGCGGCATAGAGCGTGCCGGTGCGATGAATCGTTGGCACGGCGGCCGGCTCCCGAATGCCGCGGCGGTTGCTGGCCAACTGTGGGGCGATCCGCCGGCCGGCGTTGACCTTCGGGCCGGCGACATGGCTGTGCAGGTCAACTCCGCCAGGCATCACAACTAGCCCTGCCGCATCGATCTGCCGAAAGCGGCTGGTATCGGCTGGCGGCGGGACGATCCGGCCTGCCTCGATCCAGATGTCGGCGACGATTCCGTCCCGGCCAGTAGCAGGATCGTGGATCGTCCCGCCGACGAGCCCGAAGGGCTCATGGGTGGTGGCGATGCCATCCGCACTGAAATCCTGACGGGTATTTTCCATTACGAAGCTGTTGGACACGCTCGTCGTTTTTCTTTCTTCCAGAGCGGTGGGCGGAGGGGTTTTCGTGAGTGGTTGGTGATGCGTCGGGGCGTTGCCCATGCCATCTCGCCGGACATTCGCTTGAGACAGCCTATCCTTCACTCACTCGACGGGAACTTCGTATCGCCATCCCGGGCTACGCTCAGTTTCCCACGCCGTTCGATTGGCATGACTAACTCCCCTCAGCCTATTTGATTTTATGAAGATTCCCCCGAGAACGCGGCGGGCTGAAGCGTCGGCTCTGGTGGTCGGATGGCATCTATGACCTGTTTGAGTTTTATCAGCAACTGGTCGACCGTCGGCTTATCGGGGGCCATCAGTGGTTGCAGCTGCATAAGCCGGCCATCTTCCCGCAACATGGTGCCGTTGGTGGCCCAGGCCAGGCTGGCGGTGCGCAGTATGATTGCAGTGACGGCGGCTGGCTCGGGGGTGATATCGGTGATGCGGATCACACAGGGAGCTACGGCAGCAGCAGTGAGGGCCGCTTCAATCGGTGGGGCCAGCCGGCCAACCGCCAGCACGCAGTCGACCTCACCACGGCTGATCAGCCGCCCAGCATCAGCCTCGGCCGGTTGAAACTCGCTGCCGTCACGATCGGCGGCAGCGATTGCTCCGGGGGCTCCGTACCGCCAACTGCAACTGGCGGCGACCCCGGCAGCGTTGCCGCCGCCGGTACCGGCCCCAAGGGCAATCTGAAAAGCCGGCTTGCGGTGAGCGAGAGCCCGCACGAGTTGGGCCATGCTCCAAGCAGTCAAGCCGGAGGGGTCATCCCCGGTACTGGTGACGATGCCGATGCAGTTCGCCGCATCGACTGCTGCTTTGAGTTTACTGATGGTTGCGGCCAGTGGGCCGTCGGTAGGGTCAATGCCGTGCCCCTCGAGCGATGCCTGCAAAAGCCGGGCGGCGGGGATGATTTGATCGACCGCCAGCGAGAGGTGCGAATGGTTGGCGGTTGGGGGCACCACTTGCTGTGGACCGACACTCATGGTCTGCCTGCCGCCGGTCGGTCGGGCTGGCTGCACAAACCGTTCGAGAAACCGGGGATGGCTGGCAGCCGGGTTGCAGCCCCAGAAAATGACAAGGTCAGCCCGGTCACGGATTTCCTCGAAGGCAGCGGTGACCTCACCAACCCGGGCGATTGTTGGCCCGGTGAGCAGGGCTGTGTCGGCCGTCTCCGCATCAACCGCAGCGGTTAGTTGCTCGGCGATTTGGCAGGCCAGTCGCACCGGCTCCAGCGGCACCGAGGTCAGGCCGGTGATGAGCACCCGGCGGGCGTTGGTCAGTCGGTGGGCGGCGGCGTTGACGGCGGCGTCGATCGTCGCGGACTGGCCATCGACGGTGGTCGCTGCTGGTTGGGCCGGAATCGCAAACCAGTCATCGGCTGCGGCACAGCCGGTATCAGTCGTGCTGGCGAGGTCATCGCAGAGCAGGCCGCAGCCGCCACAGACCACGTGAGCCGCCGAGGCAGTGGCTGCCGATTCAGTTGTTCCTGCTGGCTTACCTGGACTCACGATTTCGGCCGTACCCAGATGTTGCGGTAACGCACCGGGTTGCCGTGGTTCTGCAGAAACAGCGGCCCGTTTAACTGCTCGGTCTTCTGCGGGCCGCCGGGGGTGACTCCCGGTACTTCAATGTTTTTATGAATGACGACGCCGTTGTGTCGGACAGTCAGCCGGGCATTGGCAACCTTCTTGCCATCCTCAAACTGCGGTGGCGTCACGTCGACGTCGTAGGTCTGCCATGACAACGGTGGCAGGCACATATTGACTGACGGCGGAGCCGCCTTGTAAATGCCGCCGCACTCGTTGTCCTTGCCTTCAAGGCCGAAGCTGTCGAGCATCTGCACCTCATAGCTACCCTGGAAGTAGGCTCCACTGTTGCCCCGGCCCTGGCCACGGTCGAAGGGCTGATAGGGGAGGCAAAACTCGATGTGCCAGTGTGCCGGCCCAAAGGTGTCTTTGGTGGTAACGCCTTCCATCAGCAAGCCGTCGTCAGTCATCCGGCCGTTGACCAAGCTGTCGGTGTTGCTGCCATCAAAAATCACCACGGCTCCTGCTGGTGGCTTGGCACCAAGCGTCGGGCTTTTTCGGACAGTCTTTGGCAGGCTGGTCAGTTCGTTGCCGGCTTCATCGATGACGACGATGGCCCCGTTTTGGATCATCCCGCGGCGGGTCGTACCACCCCAGTCGACGCCCTCGAGTTTCACAATGGCGTCAGCACCACTGCCCTCAAGCTGGCCGGTGCCGATGATCTTGTTGGGCGGCTGCCAGCCAGCCCCCGGCAAGCCACCGGGATAAGCGACCACATCAAAGGCCCCATCGCCGCGGGCGATCACCTGCACGCCCAGCGGCATCGGCTGGCCCTCGTGCTGTACCGTCCCCAGGTATTCTCCCTGCAGGGCAAAGTCGGCGTCGGCGTCGGCGGCTGAGGTATAGGCCGGCCCCTTGGGCTTGGCGGCCTGAACAGCCGGGCTAAGCACGCTGGTCGTCAGAGCCAACATGAAAACAGCAAGGGTTCGGGAGGCGAGGATTGGCATGGCTTACTCCTGTGGGATTTCGCCAAAGTATGCCCCGCCGGTTCCCTGTCAGCAATGCTGTGGATCGGGCGGCAGCTAGCTCAAGCCGGTCAGCGGGCCGTCGCCGCAGAAGTCAGGGTTACCGAAGCGTCCCAGTTGCGTGTGGCCCATGGCGTGAGCAAGCGTCAGCAGCAGGCGGTTATGGGGCAGCCCGCCGGCATCAATCATGCGGCCTCCCCGAAACCCAAGCCCCCCCCCGACAAAGCACCAGGGGATATCGTTGTGGGAGTGGGAATTCCC
The DNA here is from genome assembly GCA_964555385.1 of uncultured Chitinophagaceae bacterium. Classification (GTDB taxonomy): domain Bacteria; phylum Planctomycetota; class Planctomycetia; order Pirellulales; family UBA1268; genus UBA1268. Next base: position 2,147 of record CAZKSP010000023.1, on the reverse strand, counting down.
TTCGCCGAGTTCGTTGGTCCAGAGGATGGTTGTGTGGTCAAGCATCGAGCCATCGCCACCCGGTTCGGGCGTGTCGGCCAGCTTGCGAGCCAGTTGGGCAATCTCGCCGGCGTACCAGGCGTTGATCTTGGTCAGCTTCTCCTGGGCGTCGGCGTCTGAGTTGGGCTTGTGCGACAGGTCGTGCTGTTTGTCCTGAAACCCGAGCCACTTCATGCTCGGCTGGCCAACCGAGTTCGTGAACTGCAGCGTTGCCACCCGGGTAAAGTCAGCCTGCAGTGATGCAACCAGCAGGTCGATCTGCATTCGGCTGATGGTCGGCATCTGGTCGTTCTGTTCAACCACGCCCTCTTCAAGTACGGGCACCGGATGGCTTGCAACTTCATGGTGGCTGGCCAGTTCCCGTTCAAACTTTCGTACCAGTTCAGTGTGTTCTTCCAGCAGCTGACGATCCTCGGCCGGCAGTTTCGCGGCGAGCGTCGCCAGATCACCTCGGACGTCATCGAGCACGCTCTGCAGGCTCTCGCGATCTTTGGTCTGACCGTAAAGCTTATTGAACATCTGGTACGGGTCGTCGATTGGTGCAACCGGCCGGTTGGGTCCGGAATAAACCATGCGTGTCCAGGTGTCGGCTTTATTCGGAACGAGTACACCGTACTCAAGTGATCCGAATCGCGTAGCCGTCGTGGGGTCAGCCTGCAGGAACTCGCGGATCTCCTGATCGATCGATCGGCCGCTGGCCCAGCCGGCCGGCGTTTCGCCGCCCCCCTGAATATTGCCCGGGAACAGCTCGATGCCCGTCAGTAGGCAGCCGATGCCCCGCATGTGGCCGTCGCCATCGCCCCGTACCTTGTTGTGAACGCCTTTGACGAGCAGCAACTGATCGCGGAAGGGCTCCAGCGGCTCAAGAATCGGTGGCAGTGGTGCCGGCTGCACGACCGGCGGAGGAGTAGTGAAACTGCCGGCCTGCTCGGGCCAAAAGTTTTTCTTCACGACGCCGTCCGGGCTGAAGACGATCACCAGCCGCTGCCGTGGTCGGCGGGCTGCTACAGGGGAAGCAAGGCTCGGCAGATTGCCCAAAAAGGGCAGGGTTAGCGGGGCGATACCAAGCTGTCTCAGGATGTCGCGTCGAGTGAGCATGAAGCCGTTGAGCCCTTTTGGTTGTCTCGTATCCACACATCTAGTTTATGTCGGCTGTTTGGAAAGGATGACGAGGAAAGACCGGTCTGCGTGTACCAAACCGCATAAGTCGATCAATTGACATCATGCTGCATTGGCTGTACATATTTATGCATGAGAACAACGCTTGATCTTGATGACGACTTGTTGGCCGCCGCCCGCCGGCAGGCAGCGGCGAATGGCACGACGTTGACCGCGTTTGTTGAGCACGCGTTGGCCGCGTCATTGACTCGACCCGCAGTCGCCGAAAGTCAGTACCAGTTCCGCTGGAAAACGCACCGAGGGCGGACGCTGCCGGGTGTCGACGTGGCGGATCGTGATCGGCTTTATGAGCGGATGGATGGACGGTCGTGATTGCTGTCGACACGAACATCCTGGTATTTGCCGATCGCGAAGAATCGACTTTTCATGCCAGTGCGGTTGCGGCCCTGCGATTGTTAGCGGAAGGGGACGAGGCCTGGGCGGTTCCAGTTTTCTGTGTCAGCGAGTTTTTTCAGGTTGTCTCGCATGACCGGCTTTTCGATCCGCCGACACCCGTCATTGACGCCGTCGATTCAATCGACTCGTTGCTTGCAAGTCCGTCGGTTCGGTTCCTCGTGCCGGGTGATCGTCATCTGCGGATCCTACGGCGGCTGATTGAGGAGTCTCAGGTGACTGGCAATCTGGTCATTGATGCCAAGATTGCTGCTCTCTGCCTTGAGCATGGGGCGACAACTCTGATTACAGAAGACCGCGACTTCACTCGGTTTCGCTCGCTGCAGACGCTCACCTTGGCGGAGTTTCTTGCGTTGAAGGGGTAGCGCTCATGGGAGGGGCTGCGGTTGGCTCGAAGCCTAGACATTTATTTCGAATACGCTGCTGCAGCCGATCTCGATACCGTCGAGTTTTCTTGATGTGAGATTTTCTCGATCAGACTTGAAAAAGCACCCTTGTTTGTTGGCATTCTTTCGGGACATTACTGCGTCTCGAAA
>CAZKSP010000022.1:0-18134 GCA_964555385.1 uncultured Chitinophagaceae bacterium | reverse complement strand
GGGCGAAGGGGAGCGACAGGCTCGGCCGATCCCGCTCGTTGCCAAGCGCGGTGAACTGCCAGGCCCGGGTTACCGGACCGAGATTGAGCGAGAGGGTCGGCGGCCGGCTAGTGTCAACGTCGATGTTCATCGGTTCGACATCGAATGGCTTACCGCAGGCGACAGCCAGCGAATCGACCAGCTGTTCGGCAGTGAGCCGCCGAGGCGAGCGACTGGCGTAGAGCGAATCCGCTGAGCCTGTTGCCCCAGCAGAGCCAGCGGCAGGACCCCGGGCATAGGTATGCGACGATACGATCAGCCGGGCGACCTGTTCGACCTTGTAGTCGTTGAGCACCAACTGCCTGGCCAGCCAGTCGAGCAGCTCAGGGTGGCTCGGCGATTCGCCTGCCCAGTTATCGAGATCATCCACCAGACCGCGGCCGAGATAGCGGGCCCAGAGCCGGTTGGCGATCACCCGGGTGAACCGGGGGTTGGCCGGTGAGGTGATCAATGCTGCCAGCCGTACCCGGGTGTCGGCAGGGTCTCCTGCAGTCGCCAGCGACTCCTCCGCGAGCAGTTCAGCGAAGGGCCAAGCCGGCTTCACGGCGGCACCCGGCTTCAGCGACACCGTGATTGCCATCTGGGCCAGCCGCTCAGGTGCAACCGGCACACTGCTGGTGGCTGGCACCTTCTCGGGAGCCCGCTTGAGCATGGCCGCGAGGCTGAAGAGATCCTCCTGCATGACCTGGCCACCAGGGGCGTCATGGCAACGGGCACAGCCCATCTCCACCCCCAGAAACGCCCTGCCGATGATGTGAGCCTTGGCTGCCATCGGGACGTCGTTTTCAGTGGCCAGGCCAAAGCCGGCCGGGCCACCGAAATAGCGACTGCCCTCCATCATGATCAGTTCGGTCACGAACCGGTCGATCGGTTTGCGATCGAGAAACGATTCATGAATCCAGAATCGGAAGGGGCCGGTGTTGTTGAGGGTCGGATTCACCAGGTTGGGATTCTCAGCCAACAGATCCTGCCAGCAGGGCACCCAGTGGTCGGCCCAGCGCGGGTCGGCGAGGAAGCGGTTGATCAGCTGCTGACGGCGATCCGGTGACTCATCAGCCAGAAACGCCTCGATCTCCGGCACGGTTGGGATGATGCCGCGAAGGTCGAGCGACAGCCGGCGAACGAAGGCGGCGTCATTAAGGAGCGGTGCTGGGGGAATGCCTGATGCAACCAGCCGGGCGTTGATAAACCGGTCAATCTCGTTGAAGGTTGCAGCTGTGATTGCCGGTTGACGAGCAGGCAGAGGCGGGATGATCGGCCCCGGGGTGGCGGCCACGACTTCGCGGGCTTCGGCATGCCGATGATTCCAGTGGTCGGCCTGCTTTGCCGCAGCAGCCCGGCGGTTGGAAGTGTTTGCCGCCTCAGTCTCAGTGGCCAGTCGATTGGCAAGGCCCAACCAGCCGTCATCGGTCAACGGCACCGGATCCGCATCGCTAGCCAGTTCTACGACTATTGGCACCTGACCAGACGGTCCGATGCTGACGGAAAACTCACCCAGTTCCGGTCGGCGGCCGCGGCGGCCGACCTTCACCTCAACATGCAGGAGATGATCCTTCCCGTCTCCGACAACCTCGACAATCGCCTGCTGATCACCCGGCTGCACAAACCGGATGCCGGGTGGCCCTGAGCGGTCGGGGACGAACATGGGGTCGTGGCCGTCCGTCCGTTGCCCCGGCGGCTTGAGACCGGCAAGCAGCTGGCCGTCAAGCAGCACGCGGGCCTCACCCCGGGTTCGCACCCGAATCTGCTGCGGCCCTGACGGTAACACCAGCCGGGCCCGGGCCCGTAGCACCAGCGGCAGCTTGCGGTCCGCCCGCACACCACCGTTGTTGTAGTACTGCGGCAGTTCGGTCAGGGCGAAGCTGCTGCGGGAGAACGACTCCGCTGGCTCACGGGGGGCAAAGCCCCAGCCGTTCACGTCAGGTACTCCTTCGACCAGCTCAAACAGCACCCGGCCGTCGGGTACCGGCGCCAGTTCGATCGGCTCAAAGGCAGGGACGGTTTCATCAACCTGCCAGCGGGCAGCGATCCGCTCAGGGGAAAGTGTCTGGCGGTGGACGGCAACGTTGTCGAGCAGGCCATCGAAGGTGCTGGCCGAACTGCCCCCTAACGATGAACCAATCCAGACTTCGTCATCGTCGACAACCGGCGATGCCGCCGTCGCTCCACCGGCATCCCATTTGCCCTCCACGGGCCGGCCATCGAGATATCCGCGCAGGGAATCTTTCTCGCCAAATGTGTAGCTGATCGCCACATGATGCCAGCCCGTGCCGGGCTCGAATCCCTCGCTGGCAATCCAGCGATGGTAGTGCTTGCTGGACTCAACCTGCTCGGCAGCCTCACGAAACAGAAAACTGGGCCGGGCCAGCCCACCGCGGGAGGCCAGCCGCAGCGACCAGTTCTGGTTTTCCTTGGCGAAGCCGGATCGGCCGGTGCGGCCCTTTCCGATGATGTAGACCTGCTGGCCATCGGCCACACCAAACGGATTGACCCAGGCCTCAAGCGTGATTGAGTCACCGGCGGTGAACTGAAACTCATCAAACCGAGCGGTCTTCGCCGACACCCGCAGGAAGCCACGGCCACTGCCGAAGAGGGCGGCCGCGTTGTCGGCAGTGAAGGCAGAATGCCGCGGTGGCCGGGGGCCAGGCTCGGCGAACACGACCGAGCCATCACGATCCGCCGGCAGCCTTTCGGCACTGGCAAGCAGGTCCGCAAGCGGCACTTGGTCAGCCTGGCCGCTGTCGTCAGAAATCGAGCGATCGCCATCCTGAGCAAACCGTTCGGCGACCGCATGCTTGCTGCCATCAGGTTCTGCAAACCGCCAGACTGCCAGTGGCCGATCGGCAAGAACTTCGGCGGCGGCAGTCTCGGCTGGGTTCAGGTCAGTGAGGGGTGAGGCCGTCACCTGAGATTGGCGCACCAGCCCGAGCACCAGCGACAACCAAATACCGACTGCCCAAGCAACACCGTTAAGGCGTGCAGTGTTGCTCAACACACCTACCCTCCTGGTTCCCGCCATACAGGTTCTCCTCGATCAGCAACGCCAGGGCAGGCTGAAAACTCTTCCACCTTTAGGAGCAACCGCTCATCGAAGCACCCGACAGCTGTGGTCACTCCGCCACATGCCAGCTTCCAATGATCGAATCCAGCTTCAGCACAGCAGATTATGGCAGACTGAAATCGCGGGTTGAGTCTTCCTTCAGAAAATCGACCTTCCGGCTAATGGGATTGAAGAGCACCCCGCCCTCGGTGGCCTCGGCGACCGACACACCGTCAAAACCCACAATCTCGACAATATAGGGCCCACCAACGACTCCCTTGCCGGAATCTGTTGCGTAGGCACCATCGCGGATCGTAGCGACGCTCCCTGGCCCCTCGTTGCCAGCTTCCGCATCAGGTCGAAAGATGATCTCACCAACTGGCACCGGCATCCCCTGATACGTCACCTTTCCACTGACGGCGTAGCGGGCCGGGCCGCTGGGACTACCACAGCCATTTACCAACCCAAGCAGGCAGGCCATCGCTGTCACTGGCAGTCCGCTAAACCGCTTTCTGGCGGCAGTCATCATCCACCGCATGGCCCTTACCACTCCTTCCCAAGAGGCAGACCGTCGCCTCGGTTGGCGAGTTGCTGGTAGGGCGTCAGGCTGATTGTCTCGCTGATGAATGTCACTGAACCATCAGCGAAGGCGAAGGAACAGCCGCCTGGATGAAAGCTGCCGAACAGCCTGGTCATGATATTGAGGGTGTCTCGGTCACCACCACTGCCAGAGATTGAGTTGATCTGCTCTTTGGCCGCAGCACAGACATAGGGAGAACCATAGCTGTCAAGCTTTCCCCCCGACGCCCAGCCGGTATGAATACCGTCGGGCCGCCCGGTCGGCGTGAGGCAATACTTCGACTCACCGAGCATGAAGACGTTTGATGTCCCGTCAGTGATCTCATGAAAGCCAACTTGCTTATTGTGAATGAGGACTCCATCAGTGAAGAAGACTCGGTTATTTCCCTGATTCGCACACGACGGCGACGCCCCACCCCCTTGTACCCCGTAATAATTGGTACGGTTGGAGTCAGACGTGGCATTCACATCACTTGAGCACCAGAACGAGGGATTGGGGCGATGAAAGAGGGTGTCGTTCCCGTTTTGCCCTGGCACATTTGATGATGACGTGAACCGGCTATTGAACGAGGCCGAGTCGTACATCGCTGTCTGCTCCAAAAAAGGCAGAATCATGACTGTCCATGAGGCCCGGGCATCGTTAGCCGAGTAGCTCTTGCACCAGTTCGTCGGATACCCCGTGACATTATTTGCCGACTGCGTGCCGGCCGGAAACTTTTTGTTGGTGCTGGCAAAGTTGTGCAAGGCCAAGCCGAGTTGCTTCAGTTGATTTGTGCAACTCGAACGCCGGGCCGACTCGCGAGCCTGCTGAACTGCGGGCAGCAAGAGGCCGACTAAAACGCCGATGATGGCAATCACCACCAGCAGTTCTATGAGCGTAAAACCTCGCAACCGCACTGGCGGCACTGCATTTCGTCTCATCGTTCCCTCCATTCGGCCCGCCCTATCTCTCAAACTAATAAGAGTCTAGCCATTGCGTAACTGGACCACAATAAAACCTTCGATTTGCGGGAACCGCGAGGGCCACCTCCTGCTACTTTCCCTGGCCGCCGGAAGCTTTGCTCACCAGCTGACGCAGCCGTGCAGAGCCCGTTGTCGGCTTTCCGGCTGCGATGTCTTCTTCACGGAAGGTGGCCATCAGAATAGTCCGCTCAGCGGTTCTGCTGTAGTCATAAATAATCCGAATTCGTCCGTCGGGCGTCTGCTGTCCGTCGGGATACGACACGCCGTTTCGCTCGTCAAGCACGAGGCCACCAGACCAATTCCGGCCGTCATCGGCTGAGAGGAAGGCGGTCAGGTGCGAGCGGCCTGTTCGCTCGCTGACGGGGCCGTGCTTGACCAGCAGGAGGTTGCCCGACTGCAGCCGGCGGATAAAGAACCGGGCTGAAGGATGACGAATCGACGAGGGCGTCAACTCAGGCCAGGTCTGGCCACGATCGGTCGAGATGCTTTCACCGATCCCGTACTTCGTCCGGGCCAACAGCCAGAGCGAGCCGTCTTGCCGCTCGATGAACATGTGTTCGTCAAAAGCTCGCTCTGCGATAGGCACATTACAGCCGCCGCGAACCGCCCAGGATGCGCCGCGGTCGGTCGACACCACCATCTTGGCGCTATTGTCAGTCTTGCGCCAGGTCGATGCCGGCAGCACCCACTCACCCGACGAGAGCACGAGTGGCTTGCACATCATCACACCGTCGGTAATCCGGCGGGGTGGTCCCCAGACAGGCTCGGCCTGCTCCGGGTCGGGCGTCTTCAAAAACCAGACTCCGCCAGTCGTGCACTCATGGCCAATCGACTGGGCCCAGGCCAGTCGCAGGCTGCCGTCAGGCGCAACCCAGAGTTCAGGATCGAAGGCCCGACGCGGTCCAGGCCCGTCGGGGTCGACGACTAAAACCTCCTGCCAAGTCGCCCCGCCGTCGCCGCTGGTGGAGAGGACAACGTAGTTGTTCTGATCTTCGGCCGGTGTGACACCGGCGTACCACGTTGCCCAAAGCCGACCGCCAGGGGTCACGGCAAGGCTGGGAATTCCTTGAAACGCTCGGTTCGTTGCGGCATGCTCAGCCAGAGGCGGTCCAACGTGATCAGGCGGCATGTAATAGACCGTCTCATTAGCCACTGCAGCAGCCATTAGCAGCGGCAGCGAGACGGCAATCATCAGCTTTATCATTGTCATCGTGTTGTTAACCCGGATCCAGACTTGTCTGCCCACAAACCCTTAGCGTAGCAGGCCACGCTCATAGCCGCGGGCAACTACCTGGGCGTTGCTTGGTGGCATTGAACCTTTCCTTGATCACCAACCCGTGGGCGCGGAAGGCGCGTTGGCGAGGGCGTCGCGGCCACAAAACGCCAGATCGTGCCGGGACTACTCTCAAAGCGAGCGTCAGGCTGCTACCTGCTCCATGACTTGGCGAGTAGCCGCATAGTCACGCAGGCCCTCGGTAGCGCCAATGCCAGTCACACAGCAGGCGGCAGTCGCGGCACCGAGCAAGCCAGCTTCGGCCACCGGGAGTCCACGCAGCAGTCCGGTCAGCAGGCCGGCGAGCAACGAGTCACCCGCCCCGGTCGTATCGACCACTGGGCCGGGCGCAGCGATACAAGGGACATCCAGCCACTCACCCTCAACCGGGCTCAAGAGCGTCCCGGCCGTGCCAAGTTTCACGCCGATGAGCCCCGTCGCCCCGAGGCTGCGGTAGTGCCCAATGATCGCCCGGGGATCATCACGGCCGGTCTGCGACCGAGCCTCATCAAGGCTTGGCACATAGAGGTCAACATGCGGCAGCGCCGGGGCAACCTGCTCCAGCCGGCCACCGTCACCCGCGGTTTCAATGGCCACCTTGCAGCCGGTCGCGGTGATCAGCCGTACCGCCTCAGCCAGGTCTGTTTCCAGGCCGGGCAGCAGGCCGATATAGCCGATCAGCACCCAGCGGCTGGCGGCGAAGAGGTCGAGTCGGTCACGAATGAAATCGAGGTCGATCGCAACACAGCCACCAACATGGTGGACAAAGCTGCGTTCCCCCGATGGGTCAATCAAAACCGCCGTACTACTGGTGGCGATGCTCTGCCGTGTCTCGAGGCCGGCAGTGTCAATCCCCTCGCGTGAAAGGCTGTCGCGAATGGTGGCCGCCCAGAGGTCGTCCCCGACCAAGCTCGCCGCCGCCACCCGCATGCCCAGCCGTCGCATCGCCACGCCGGTGTTGCAGACCAGTCCACCGGTTGTCACTGCCAGTGGCTCAGCATGCAGCAGCCGGCCACCACCGACCGGCCGGGTCAGCGGTACCGGACGAATCAGCACATCGGCCACCGCCGTACCGATCAGCAGGCAGTCTGTTTGCGTATCCATCGTGTTTCGTGCTCCCTCATTCACAGCCCAGTTTCAGCCCTGGCCGTTCTGATAACAAGCTTGCCCTCGCAACCTACCGGCAGCCGCCTTAGCCTCACGCGTGGGCAAAGCTGGTAACGCCACCGATGATCAGCCGATCATCGTGACGCGAGGCGTCGAGAATGACCACTACCAGCGGACGCTGCTTCGCACCGTTCGGGCCATCCGCTGACCGCTGCATCTCAGCCTCCGAGCAAGTGCTCCAACACCAGCCGCTCGACCGCCTCATAGTCCCGCTCAGCGATGGCTGCTGCCACCGCGTCGTTGGGGAAGCTACGGGCCTTGTCGACGAGCCGTTCGAAGATCGCCTTGCTGGTCGCCAGGTGGGCAGTGGCCCGGTCAGCGGCCTGGGTTCGCTGGGCCTTCACATCAAAGCCGACAAACCGCCCTGTGGCCGCATAGCCAGCTGCCTCGAGCACCCGAACCTGGTCGAAGGCTCCTCGCAAATTCGCCGCCCCAAAGACCTTGTCCTGATCAAACTTCAGTCCGTTCTGGTCATTGAGATGGACACTCCAGAGCTTGTCGGCTGCCAAGGCAAATCCCATCTCGTCGGAGGCGTCGAGGCCAGCGAGGATCGCATGGGCCGACTCGATCAGCACCCCAACGCGGGCCGGATCAGCCGCCCGGCTGCCAAGGGCGAGAGCATGGCCGATGGTCGGCAGAAAGGCGTGGTCGACCGGCTCGTTGGGCTTGGGCTCGATGGCGATGCGAATCTGGGGATGGTGGGCGAGGATGGCATCGATCGCCTCAAGCAACTGGGCGGAGGCCCGGATCGGGTCTTTGCTCTCCCGCACTGCCGTGCCTTCACGGGCCGGCCAGAGCACCAGTAGATCAATGCCGAGAGCTGCGGCGATGTCGACCGCTCGCTTTGACCGCTCGATTGCCCAACGACGGGCGGCCGGGTCGTTGGCGGTGTAACCACCGTCGATGCCAGTGGGATGCTCCCAGAGCCGCGGCGCAATGAACTCGGCCACCAGTCCCCGGTCAGCGAGTTTCTTTCGCAAAGCTTCGGCCTGCTTGATGATCTGATCGGGAGAGAGGTCTTCGAGGCTGGGCACCGCATCGTCGTCATGCAACTGGATTCCCTCGAAGCCAAGGCCGACGGCAATTTCGAGCACGTCATCAAACGAGACCTGGGGCCGAACCGGAGGACCGAAGGGATCGGCACCCTGACCAAGGTTCCAGGGACCAAGAGAAAATCGATACGCCGCCGCAGCCATGCCGAACGTCCTTTGTTAGGGGAATGGGTAGTGCCGGGTCGCTCGCCCGAACGACTTTCAATCCTACCGACACGTGCAATCAGCTTTTTCGTAAACGTTTTATACTTTCCGTTCAGGCAGGACGGGGCAGTGCCTGCCTGCTGATACGATCGCAGAAAGCCGTTCCCCGCAGATAGCCCCTTTATCCTTCATGCCATGAAAACTGTTCAAAAATCGCTCGACACCAAGCTCGCCCGCATCCTGTCTGACCCTGGCTGTCGCGACTTCATCATCGCCGATGCCAAGGATGCCGACATGGCCTTTGGCTTGGCCGCCCCCGGACTGGCACCGGAGGCCGATCCGCTGGCGGGTCCGTTTCGCTCGATCGAGGCCTACCGCGAGCAGATACGCGGCATCGTCGCCGACGGCCATGTCGACATCATGTTGATGAGCGGCAGCACCAGCGGCGTGCTGACGATCGATGAGGGGCTTTTCGACGATTCACCAGTCACCCCTGCCGTCCGGCTCAACGACACCACCGACATCTGGCTGGCGACCGGGACTGGCCGCTACGGTAAGCAGCCGGCTCTGCCCTTTTCAACCTGCACCATCCACCAGGCCCAGTACGGCTGTGTCGAAGGCAGCCGCAGCCCTGCTGCCCGCAGCCGACAGACCGACCCCGACCGAGTACCCGGGGCAAACCTCGGCCTGTTTTCCCTCACACTCAATGACGACGCCGAGGCCGACCGGGCGATGCTGACCGCCTACCGCGAGTTTCGGATCGCCGCCGAGCAGCAGGGCTTTCAGCACTTTCTCGAGGTCTTCTATCCCAACTGCATCCGCGACCCCGACGGCCACCGAAACAGCCCACCGGCCACCCTTGATCGCTTTCTTGCCGACCATGTCGTCCGCTGCCTGGCCGGCGTGCCGGCGTCGGGCCGGCCAATCTTTCTAAAGATCCCCTACCTTGGCCCGACAGTCATGGAGCAGCTGGCCAGCTATGACCGCAGCCTGGTCGTCGGCATCCTCGGCGGCAGTGCTGGCACCACCCATGACGCCTTTGCCCTGGTAGCAGATGCCAAACGTCATGGAGCCCGGGTCGCCCTCTTCGGCCGCAAGATCAACGCCGCCGAAGACCAACGGGCCTTTGTCCGTTTCCTCCGGGCAGTGGCCAATGAAGACCTTTCAGCAGAAGAGGGAGTGCGGGCCTACCACGGCCACCTCGAGACGGCCAACATCCGGCCTCACCGTCCCTTGGCCGATGACCTCGTCCGTACGCCGACTGAGTCGGCCTATGCCAGCTGACGGGCGAGCCCGAAGTTCGGTCTTAGCCGCCGGCGACCAGCCGTACAGCCCGAACACCAAACCCCTTTTTCAATCGCCAGATCAACCATGAACTGGCCCGGGCTTTTCCGCGACTAACTGTCCTGCGGAAAAGCATTGGTATTGCTAGGCATCTCGCACCGGAAAAGCTGCTTGTTGCGGAAAAGCAAGTGAACCGACGCGGGTTCAGCAGCGTACAGTTTCTAACCGACCGAACAGCACCTGTCAGGGGCGTGCTGCTCGGGTTTTCAACGGAAGATTTTCGCGACCGCACGTTGCGGCCATCAGCGAAAAGCGGCTGCAAATTTCATTCGAAATGAGCCGGCCTACTCTTTTCCCGTCTGAAAGGACCATGTCATGTTCTTTGCCACCTCGCGGCTGGGAAGCCGAAAGAATCCAACTGAGTCATATCACAACTCGATTGCTGAAGCCACCGACGAACTCACCCACCCCAGTCGAGTTCTGTTTACTGAAGAGGTCATTCTTGGAATCTGCATGGTGATCACCGGGTTGCTCTATGCATTTGCCCAGATGCCGGGAGCCGTTGTCGATACAGCGTCTGCAGGACGTTCTTTCGTCAAGCACTCCGTCGCCAGCTTTTCTCCGACTGCCAGAACAAGCCAAGAACAGCAAGGCGTGCGGCTCATTGATGCCGCTCAACCAATGTTCACCGCTTTGCGGCGGGTTCAAGGACTGGAGTCCCGGGGCCACTTCAGTTCAACAACGGTTTCTGCCTGGAAAGATGTTTTGGCAGAAATGCAGGATCTGTCACACCAACGGATCGCTACGAATGACAAGCCCATGCCTCTTTGGATCCTACGGGCAGAGCAGGAGCGGGCTGAGGTTCTCGAAGGCCGGCTAGAAGACATGCTCGGCAAAGCCAAGCAGACGATGCAGCAATTACGGCGGGAAATGCTCACGCCCGAAGAGGTTGCAATTCTTGACATGCCTGCTGCCGACCGCAGTGATGAACAGGCACGTCTGGCTCAAGCTCTCAAGGGACAGCTTGAAGTTCCTTGGTCAATGGTGGCAGCTGTTCTGCCTCAATCACAGCAGGCTCAGGCGATGAGCCTCTGTCAGCTTCTCGACAACGCCCGTGCAAATGCAGAAACCATCAAACGAATGCGAGATGTGCTGAACTTTGACACCTGGATGTCAACGGCAAAAGTCTCCTCTACACCAGAGGGGCTTCGAGCCCGGGAAGCGGCTGAACGCGCCGGTCGAGCATTTGATGCGGGTGATCTAGAGGCAGCCCAGTCGGCATATGAAACCTGCCTGACATCTTGGCAGGCGGCTTTCATGGCCCACCCGGAGTTCACCGGTGACGAACAGATCGTCAGGACCGTTGACGAGCAGATCATCACTTACCAACAGGTGCTGGCAGAACTCGGCAGATCCTTCGACGAGAGTTTCTCACTGGGGAGCCTCCTTCGGAACGACAGCTGAGTAAGCAACCCGAACGGTGGCAGCGGGGGCCGGCGTCTGGCAACAGTCTGACCGGCCCCCGCATGCCTACCGCCGTCCGCCCAGTGGCTCCGCCGGCCGGACATCACAGCCGGTGATGAGCCAGTGGCCTCGCTTTTCAAGGGTTACCGTCGCAGCGACGATGCCAGTTGCTTCATTCTGGTCGGCAACCTGCCCGGCTACCCGCACCAGCAGTTCAGCCTCCGCGGTGAGAGGCTCACTGTCCTCGTCGATCTTTACCTCAAGTTTGGTGATCACCACCTGACTGGGACGGAATCGCTTGACGGCATCTTCGGCCTGCCGCTGCACCGGTCGCACCTCAGGGGCAATCGCCGCCAGCAGGGTCGAGAGATCTTTTTCCTGCACGGCCCGGGCCAACCGCGGCAGCAGCAACTCCAGTTCCTCACGGTCGGTGATGGTGAAGTGGTCCACGGTGGCTGCTGCGATGCCAGCAACGATGGCAACAATCGCCAGTCCAAGCCAGATTGCCTGCCCCACCATCCTCCAAAGCCAGACACACACCCCAGCAGCGACCAAGCAGCCGATGAGCACTGGCAGTGAGTCTTGCGTCGGCATCAGCTTGTTCAAAAGCGGGTCAGGCCGGCCGCTGACGGGCCGGCACGACCGCAGCGAGTATGAGCAGAAGGATGACAAGCCCAACGCCTATCCAGCCAATGTTGGCCCAGATGCTCATGCCAGCTCCAACGCTTGCCGCCAGAATCGCGGCTAGCATCAGCAGGTTGGCCAGCAGCCGCCAGCGGCCCGTCGGCAGGGCATCCCCAAGCAGCGAGCGGCTGTTCATCATCAGAAAGAAGGTGATGTAGGCGATCGGCAGGAGAGCCATCCCAAAGTTGCTGGTCGGCACCGCCAGCCAGAACTTGGCGTCAGAGTTGCTCCAGAGCCAGAGAAAGCCGAGGCTGCCCGTGAGGCCTGGCAGCAACGAGCCGACCAGACCACCCAGCCGCGACCCGACCCCTTCCGACCAGCCGAACATCTCATTGACGCAGAAGCCATTGATGACCATCAGGATGATGATGGTCGAGATCGCCATTCCCAGCACCCCAAGACCGAAGATCTTCTGGGTCAGGCCGCCCTTACCAAACAGGTTTTCAAGGGCCCTGGCCAGGTCGAAGGCGTCGCGTTTAACCAGCATCAGCGAGAGCTGCTTGTCAGCCTCGGGCAGGGCATCAATTCGCTCATTAACTGCGGCGAAGTCGAGGGCCGCAAAAGCGTCGCCGCCCAGTTCAGCCTTCAGCCGGGCCTCGAGGTTACCACGGTACTGGCCCTCGATCTGAGCAGCCGGCAAGGCCAGCTGCGAATCATCGAAGCGGGCATGAAACTGACTGGCGGCAGCAATCACAACACAACTGGTCGCCAAGAGAAACGGAATAAACAGCCCCGTGGAAAGGTCAAAGCAGGCCAAGCCCCGAAAGGTCTTGTCCCAGCCCTTGCGAAGCATCGAGTAGGGCAGCAGGAATGTCATGTTGATGCCGACAGCCGTGGCGGCTGCAGCGATCATCCGTTCGCGTTGGGTGGCAAGAATTGTGTCGGTCCAGTATGCCGCATCACCGGAGGCGTCAATAAAGGTCTGCAGGCTGGCCACCGGCCGCCAGAGCAGGCTGACGTCTGGCACAAAGCCGCTGGCGATCGCTCCCCAATCAAGCTGCCCCTTCCATGACATTGCCGCCACCACGCCGAAGAAGCTGACCACCACCAGGCCAACCATCGCCTTGAGGATGCCCTCAAAAATTTTCACACCGCGACCACCTGACTCGTAGAAAGTGATGACGATCGCCGCAATCACAAAGAGCACGCCAGCACAAATCCACTCGCCAGTACGGCCAGCGAGCCAGGCCACGTCAGGAAACAGGTTCTGCTGCAGCGCTGCAGTCCCCAGTGAGAACTGCGGCATCGCCCAGACAAGGTTGGCCATCATCGCCGCCAGCAACCAGGCCCAGCCAAGCACAGGGCTGATCGAGCGATTGATCGCCCCAAAGGGCCGCTCGCCGGTGGAGAGCGTGACATAGGCAATCGCCGAGAGCATGACGATGCCAAGAACCATCATCAGCGGCTGCAGCCAGAGCAACTCATAACCGCCGATCACTCCAAGGTAGAGCGAGCCTGCGAGCGAACCACCACCCAGGGTGATGGCCGACTGGAGCCAGCCTGGCCCTGACAGCCGCACGAAAGTTTTCAGGGTGGGCCCGAGGCCAGCGGCCTGTGCTTCTTGCAACCGCAATCGGTCAGCGGCAACCTGCTCACCGATTGGTTGATCGGTAGTGGAGGAAGTTGGACGAGAGGACTGTTCGGAACTCGCCATAAAGCAGGACTCCAGGCGTGGCAGACGAAGACCAAGGTGACAGCCGAAGATGGCAGCCACCGCCGCGAGAGTGTACCAGTATGCGTCGCCGATTTGAGGGCCCTATCAGCCCAACTGCTGACAGAAATCGGCCGGAATATCACGACGTTTGCGGCAAATCACCGCAAAATAGAACAGTGGTTTTCCCTCAATCGAAAATCGGTGCACATACCGTTCGACATGGTGCAGGCTGATGTATTCGCTAAAAATCAGCTCGCGAATGAGCTTGGAGAAGCCGCTGGTATCGCTGCGTTCAAGGAATGTTTCCTTGATGTTGAAGGCGAGCCAGCCTTCGGTCTGCAGCAAGTTCACCCCCTGCATGAAAGCCGGCACTGGAATATCTCCAAAGCCGAGGGCTGCCACGCATGTCAATGCGTTGAACGTCCAGTTGGCGAGTTCCTCGTGCTCTGTCTCAGAGAGATCTGTGAAGTCGCAGATAAGATAGTCGTCATAGACATGCGGCCGGTCGCGGTAAGCTGCCTCACGGGCCTCATCAACGATGTCGACGCCGACAAGTCGGCTCACGCCATGCCGTTTGAGTTCCTCGCCCATGATGCCATTGCCCGCCCCGAGATCAAGCACTCGCATCTCGGCAAGGTTGTCCCGTTCATGCTCGGCGGTGTACCGCAGGGCTTCTGTCACCTTTCGGGGCGAGTCACACTTCAGCCGCTCGTAAAACAGCTGCTCGTAAAGGCCCGGCCGGCTGTAAATGGTGGCGTAATCGTGAAACCGAATTCGCTGACGGCGTTTGTCTTGCTGGCCGTCTTCACCGTTGACGAGGAAGAAATAGGCCTCGTCCTGTTCGAGAGAAGTGGTGTCGATCGAAGGAAATTGTATACGGTGACGTTTTGAAGAAAGCATCCTGTCGGAGTGGGTGGGTCAGAGATACACGAACGAACCAGCGAACCAGATTGAATCAGTGTAGTCGATTCTTGCTGCTCGCTCGACCCCTGCTTTCACACGACGGATTCACCACATGTGTTCTTGCTCCCTGAAGCCGTTGCGCGAAACCAACTGCTGACCACCATTGGTTCGATCCGTATTGATTGCTGCTGAATCGGCTCTGCCGTTACCTTTCCCGTTGATCTCATCGGCTGCGAGTTGAGCGGTTGGTGGTGGGGACCATTCACTGCCGATGCAGCCGGTGCGGATAGCGGTGACCGACGGCAGTTCACCCCGTACGGCAACTTTTGCTGAAGGCCATTCAGATGCCAACAACGCCCTCAAGGGCCACACCAAAATCGTCAACTCGGCAAATTTCCAGAAATATTAATTGACATGTCGGAACCTTCCGATATATAAATCAGAAAAGGAGACTCCGATGGCTACTGCGTCCGATCCCAAATTGACCGACCTCGCGGCACTCGCTGAGGCGGCGGAATGCCTGAAAACACTGGCCCACCCGCACCGGCTGCGGATGGTGCAGATGCTGCTTGGCGGCCGCTATACCGTCGGCGAACTGGCCGAGGCATGCGAGATTCCTAGCCATATGGCCTCTGAGCACCTGCGGCTCATGCAGCGGTGCGGCTTCCTCACTCCAAACCGTCAAGGTCGCTGCACCTATTACGAGGTCGCCGAACCCCACCTAGCCAGCATCATGAAATGCATTGAATCGCGGTTTGGCTGTGGCTGCGGCTAATCGCCGGCTGCCACCGCCCCCCTGTTCCCAACCATTCCCTGTCCTTCCGAACCACTTAAGGAGCGTCCCATGGTCTCGACAATTTCACCCCAACAACTCGCCGAACTGCTCGCCAGCAACAAGCCATTCAAACTGATCGACGTTCGCACGCCCGCCGAGTTCGGTGAGGTGCATGTCACCTCGGCCCGCAACCTACCGCTCGACCGGCTTGATCCAGCGGCTGTCGCCGCTGAGGCGGGTAGCGAAGGGCCGATCTATTTCATTTGCAAGTCAGGTGGCCGCAGTGGCAAAGCCTGCGAAAAGCTGATCGCCTCCGGCTTCAGCGATGTCATCAGCGTAGACGGCGGCACCACCGCCTGTGAGGCCGCCGGACTGCCTGTTGTCCGCGGCCGCAAGGCAATGTCGCTCGAACGGCAGGTGCGGATTGCTGCCGGAGCAATCGTTTTCGGCGGCGTGATGCTGGCCGCCTTTGCCGACAACGACATGCTCGAGAAAATTGGCCTCGGCATCGCCGGCTTTGTCGGCGCAGGCCTAGTCTTTGCTGGCATCACCGATACCTGCGGCATGGCGATGCTGATTGCCCGCATGCCCTGGAATCAGGTCAGTGGTTCAGCCACTAGTTGCAGCCGGGCGTTGCTGCTGGCCGCGATGCTCACCGCAACAGCGGGGCCGGCCCTCGCCGCCAGCCCAACCCGCGACAGCCTGCCCGCCGTGCAGCAGGCCGTCGCGGAGCAAAAGGCAGTGATCATCGATGTCCGGGAGCCGGACGAGTGGGCTGAGAGCCATCTGAGCGGTGCCCGGCTGGTACCGCTCAGTCGCCTCAAGGCCGGTGTCGCCCCGACCGATCTGGCCCGCGTACTGCCACAGGACAAGATCATCTACTGCCACTGCCTTGCCGGCGGCCGCTGCCTGCTGGCAGCCGACATTCTCAAGCCGCTCGGCTACGACGTCCGGCCACTGGGCCAAAGCTATGACGAGTTGGTTGCCGCCGGCTTTCCTGCGGTAACAGGCCGCTGACCTGATTCGGCTACGGCTTCTCGCGTCTCACCACCTTTCTGCTCCGAAACCAGAGTTCATCATCATGAAGATCCAGCAGTATTACCTCGCCTGCCTTTCGCACGCCTCCTACCTGATCACCGACGACAAAACCAAAACCGCGGTGGTGGTCGACCCCCAGCGAGACATCGATCAATATCTGACCGACGCCGCCGCTGGCGGCTATACGATCAAGCATGTCTTCCTGACGCACTTCCACGCCGACTTCATTGCCGGCCACATCGAATTGCGGGACAAGGTAGGGGCGACAATTCATCTCGGCCAACGGGCCGAGGCAGAGTTTGCCTGCGAGAAGATGGCCGACGGTGATCGAATCGAGTTTGGAGATGTGCGGCTGGAGATTCTTGAGACACCCGGCCACACGCCGGAGGGGATCTCGATTCTGGTCTACAACCTCGCGGCCAGCGACAGCGACCCGTTGGCGGTGCTCACTGGCGACACACTGTTCATCGGCGATGTCGGTCGGCCCGACCTGCTGGCCAGCGTTGGCGTGACGGCCGACGAATTGGCCGACATGCTCTACGAGAGCATTACGCAAAAGATCATGCCGCTGCCCGATGCCACGCTGGTCTATCCAGCCCACGGCGCTGGCAGCATGTGCGGTAAGAGTCTCTCCAAAGAGACCGTCTCAACGATCGGCGAACAGAAGAAGTTCAACTATGCCCTCCAGCCAATGAGCCGTGAGGAATTCAAGGCGTTGGTCACGGCCGACCAGCCTGAGGCGCCCGACTATTTCGTGCATGATGCAATCCTCAACCGGCAGGAGCGGACCTCGCTTGAAGCGTCGATGAAGGAAAACCTCAAGGCCCTCGCCCTGGATGAAGTGCTGTCGCTTGAGCAGGAGGGAGCTCAGTTGCTTGATGTCCGCGACGCGATCGACTTTGAGGGCGGCCACCTTCGTGGCACGCTCAACATCGCCCTCTCCGGCAAGTACGCCACTTGGTGCGGCTCAATGCTCAGCCACGACCGTCCAATCATTGTTGTCGCCGAGGACGAAGGCGATGAAGAGGAGGCCGTCATGCGGCTAGGCCGGATTGGCTTCGACAATGTGGCTGGCTTCCTCGCCGGCGGCATGAATGCCCTGGCGCACCGGGAAGATCTGCTGCAGGCGACCGAACGCATCACGGGCCCTGCCCTGGCAGAGTGGCTGGCTGGTGAGCGGCCGGAAAGTGGCCTGCCGCCGCTGGTGATCGACGTTCGTTCCGAGGCGGAGCACGCTGGTGGCCACATCGCCGGCAGTCAGAACCTACCGCTGCCGCGGCTCGAAGAAACACTGGAAAGCCTGCCAACTGAACAGCCATTAGCCGTCCACTGTGAAGGCGGCTATCGGTCGGCGATCGCCGCGAGCCTGTTGCAGAAACATGGCCGCGAGCAGGTGTTTGATCTGATCGGTGGGTTCAAGGCTTGGCAGGCCGCCAAACTGCCGACGGACACAGCGGCCATTGGGCAGGGGGCCTAAGCAGGTGAACCTGTCGGCACTCACGCTGCTTGCCCTCGCTGCAACCATCGGCCCGGCATTGATCTCCGGCTGCCTCGTCGGTCTCTCAATGGGACTGACAGGCGGCGGCGGAGCGATTCTGGCCGTGCCTCTGTTGGTCTACTGGCTGGGGGAGGAGCCGCAGGTTGCAGTTGTCATCTCGCTGGCCACGGTCGCCGGCACCGCGATCATCGGCACTGTCGAGCGGGCTCGGTTTGGGCAGGTCGAGTTTCCCACGGGGCTGCTCTTTGCCGCTGCCGGCATGCTCACAGCACCTCTGGGCAGTTGGCTGGGGGAACACCTGCCGCCGCAGTTGCTGCTGGTCTGCTTTGCGGTGCTGATGTTGCTGATTGCGGTGCGGATGTGGTGGCAGGCTGATCAGGCCATCCCCCCGCCGGCAGAATCCTGTGGGCCGGAGGACGGCCCTTCCTGTTCCCGCGATCCGGAGGGGAAGTTGCGGCTCACTAGCCGCTGCGCGATGCTGCTGGCCACGGTCGGCCTGACGGTCGGGCTGCTCTCAGGGCTATTCGGCGTCGGCGGTGGCTTCCTGATTGTGCCGGCACTGGTCAGCTTTGCCTCG
>CAZKSP010000021.1:0-18481 GCA_964555385.1 uncultured Chitinophagaceae bacterium | reverse complement strand
TTTTTGAATCCAGACACGCATTCCCTCGGCTCGCGCCTCGGGCTTCCCGGAATTCTGTTCCGCTCGGCGGATTATCAAAAGCCGCAGGCCGGGGGACACGCAACGCTATCCCCGAGCTAGCGGCCGTGGTTTCACCGTTCTTCAGTGGCTCAAAAACAACACAGAGTCCGTGCCGAACACCATTGACTTCCTGTTCGACTTTCCCGCTGGTACTCATGAGCGGCGTCCTGCCGCCGGGTGGATGCCGCGGGTGGAGTCGCTTCCACTCCTGGCTTTTAAGCTGAACTCACGATGAGCGAGGGTGTGCCCCTGGCTATGAGTGAGCTCTGGAAGCAAGCGAAGCCTGGAGGGCGAAGCGCAGCGAACAGGCAGTGAGCGGAGGCCAGGAGGGCCGACGCGAACGTTTAGCGAGTAGGGAGGGGCACCCCCGAGCGGATGGCAGCACGGAAGGTGCTGGTTTCGCGGAAAGCTCCGACCTCCTGTCCGACTTTCCTGAGGGCTGGATGATGAAAAGCCTGGGGCTTTCAACATCCCGCTGGTACACGTTTCACCGGTGAAAAAAGGCCTTTTTTTGGCCTTCGCCCCACCTCGGCATTTCGCTACCGTTCCCCACCCATCGGCGGCTGCGGTGCTTTCGTAACCGCCGAACGAGTGTTCCCACACCCTGAGGAGCCGCTCCACCATGGATCGCACCCAACTGTCGGCCGTCGTCCTCGACCTGCTCGAGAAGGAAACGGGCGAAACCTACGAGAAGCTTGAGGAATCGACCACGCTGGCCGAAGGACTTGGCCTCGACTCACTCGACATGGCCGGCCTCATCCTTCACATCGAGAGCCACTTCGGCATTCAGATCGAGACTGAACTGCTCGACAAGATCAAGACCGTCGGTCAGATGCTCGACACCCTCGAAGAAAAATTGACCGCGAAGGAAGCTGCCAAAAAGGCTGCTTAGTTGCCGGAAAGGAAAAAGCCGGGGCTGCTTTTGCACGCCAATTTGCAGTTAGCTGACTGCCTCATTCCGGCCGACTTGGCGCGATCAGCCCCCCGCTTCCATTACCCATGCCCATGACTGCCGGCATGCCACACGACGTTGAGGATACCGTGACCCCGGGTACCTGTCTGATCAGAGGCGGGCAGGTGATGACGGTGCGTCGATCCGAAGTTGCCGAGCTTGCCCGTCAGCCGACGCCGGCCGGTGGGCCATCGCTGCCCCCGCGGTTCCTGCGGCATGCCGATGAACAGACAGTGGTCGGCATGCGGGCTGTGCTTCAGACGCTTGTAGAAGCTGGCGGTGATGCTCATGACCTGACATTTGATGCGGTGGTCGCAGCCAGCTGCCGGGCGGGCCAGCCAACTGCTGCCCGCACAATGGTGGCTTTGCAGCAACAGGGTCCGGTTGGGGTCACGCCCCATGTTGTGCCCCAATGCTCGCTCCACTCGCCCGCTTCAGCGGTGAGCGTTGGCCTCGGCATGCACGGCCCCACGATTGGCGTGGGTGGTGGGCCTGCAGCACTTGCCGAGGGCCTGCTTTCGGCCGCCACGCTGGCAATGTCGCTTGCCGTCACCCAACCAGCAGCTGCCATTTGGCTCATCGTCACCGGCTGGGATGCACCACCGGCGCTTGATGAAGAAGCGACCCCGACGAATGATTCCACCTGTCGGGGTCTCGCCCTCTGCCTCAAGCCCCTTGTCGCAGGCACACCACTGCCCGAGGCCGCGATCCTGCGGCTCGACTCGTGCAGCAGCCAAGGCTCACCCGACGAATTCACTGGCGACCTGCCGCTCTGGGAGTTTTGTGAACGGCTGACCCAAGGGCGGGCCACTCACATCGGTTGCGGCCGGGGGCTGAACGCGTCGCTGATCCCTGGTGAGATGGGCTTCGGGTTCGGCACACCAGCAACAATGCGGGAGGCAGCCTGATGGCCGCATCGGCTCCCGCCATCGTCGTCACCGGCATCGGTGCCGCCACGCCGCTGGGCAACTCCTTCGGCTTGATTGCCGATGCCCTTGCTGACGGTCGCTCAGGCGTGGGCCGCTACGATGCTGGCACCTATGGCCGGCCCCAGGAACATCCTGCTGCGGCAGTTGCTGACATTCCCTCTCCGCCGGCCAGCGTTGTCTGCCTCCCGCCAGGTGACTTTGGCCGCCGCAGCCGGCTGGAACAGCTCGCCCTTGGTCCGGCCGCTTGGGCAATCCACGACGCTGGCCTCGAACTCGGTGGGCAGCAGGCTCCTCCCCCCGACCGGATTGGGGTCATCGCCGGCATCGGTGCTGAACAGCTGAAAGATTGGGAGCGTGACTATCTCAATGGTGGCCATGATGTCTTCGGCCCCGCAAACCGGCCGACGCTGGTGCAGCGGCTGGCGGCAACCCTGGGGATCGGTGGCCCCTCGACAACGGTTGCCGCAGCCTGCGCGTCGAGCGGATTTGCTCTGGCGCTAGCCCGCTCGTGGCTGACAGCTGGCTGGGTCGATGCCTGCCTAGTCGGCGGTTGCGATGTGCTCAGCCCGACTGCTCTGGCTGCCTTCCACAACTTGCGGGCCCTCTCCCGCTGCGAGGATCATCCGCAGCAGGCCTCCCGTCCGTTCGACCGTTACCGCGACGGCTTTGTGATGGGTGAGGGCGGGGTGTTCTTCATGCTGGAACGTCGGGCCGATGCTGATCGCCGGGGGGCTCGCTGCTACGGCGAACTTGCCGGGGTTGGGATGACGGGCGACGCCAGCCACATGGTCACACCCTGTAGCAATCCGACCGAGGCAGCCCGAGCCATCGACGCGGCACTGGCAGACGCAGGCCTGACTGCCGAGACAATCGACTACATCAATGCCCATGCCGCCGGCACGCCGGTGGGGGATGCCGCCGAGGCCGCTGCCATTCGCTCGGCCCTTGGGCCAGCCGCCGGACGGATCCCGGTTAGTTCAACCAAAAGCATGTCCGGCCACCTCATCAGTGCTGCGTCGGTCTTCGAGGCAGTCGCCTGTCTCGCTGCCATCAACCGCGGCTTCCTGCCACCAACCATCAATCTGGATGAGCCGGATGAGGCCTGCCAACTGGTCCATGTGCCGCACACGGCCATCACCGGCAAGGTCGAGATTGCCGCCAGCAACTCCTTTGGCTTCGGCGGAGCCAATCTCTGCCTGGTACTCAAACGGGCTGCCTGATCCGAAACCATTTCCGCTTTCACCGATTCCCCTTTCTCCCTGGAGTTTTGCATGACAACCGCCACCTCGCTTCCGACCCTCACCCTTCCCACTATTGGGGCTGCCACCGACAGCCTGCTGGCCAGCCTGGTTGCCGACTGGCATGTCGTCGAGCCAGCGCACAGTCAGACTGGCTTGGCCGGCAAAATCTGCGACCTGCACCGATTCAACTTCCTGCTCTGGCATGAGGAAGACATCGCCCGGTCGCCAGACGTCACTGACACCAAGATCGCTGCCGTCAAGCGGGCCATCGACGGCTACAACCAGGCTCGCAATGATGCGATCGAAAAGGTTGATGACTGGCTGATCGAAGAGTTGGCCCGCCAGGGCGTGACCGCGGCGGCCGACGCCCCGGCGGCCACCGAGACCCCGGGGGCCGCGATCGACCGGCTGAGCATTCTTGAGTTGCGGCGTTTCCACATGCGGGAGCAACTTGAGCGGGAGGACGCCAGCCAGGAGCACCGTGAAAAGGTGGCCAGCAAGATGGTCATTCTCGATCAGCAGCGGGATCACCTGATCACAGCGCTGGACCGGTTGCTCATCGAGATCTTTGGCGGCGAGCGACCGCTGCGGGTTTTCCGCCAGATGAAGATGTACAACGACCCGACGATGAACCCCTACCTCTACAAGTCAGCTGCCAAACCTGCAGCTTGACTTGGGGGAGTGGAGTTCACCGCACCAACGCGGTCACCTCAATCACCGCCTATCCGGATTCGCCTCCGATAGATTCGGTCGCCGTTGGTCACCAGCAGGATATCCTGCTGGGGGCCGGCGAGCATGCAACTGGTCAGCGGCTTCGACGGGCCTTCCCGCTCGGGTGGCGGCAGCAGGCCACTGTGCCGACCGGTTGGATCGAAAACCTGCACGCCGAGAGCTGAGGTGATGTAGGCACGACCAACTCGGTCAACCGCCATGCCGTCACCCCGCGACGCCTCCTGATAAGGCGGTGGCTGATTGAAGGCAAACTCTCCCTTGGGGTCAATTGGCCGCCAGAGGGTCATCGCCGGCAGCTTGGCATCAAGTTCACTGTCGCCAGTCAGCCGAAACATCCAGGCATGCCTGCCCCGATATTCGGAGACTGCCAGTGTGCCGCCATCAGGTGAGAAGGCGATGCCGTTGGGGGCGATGATGTCACTGCCGACGATCTTGGTTGCACCGGTCGCTGGATCGATTCGCGTGACCCGACCGGCCTTGGTCTCGGTAATGAAGATCATGCCATCGGAGCTGATGGCCAAGTCGTTGGGAGTGACGTTGTGGGCCACCTCCGTAACGTTCCCTGAGGATGGATCAATTCGGATCACCCGCTGCTTCGCACCCTGACAGGCATAGAGCATGCCATCGGGGCCAAACTCCAGACCGCTGACGCTTTCCCGGGCAACGATGCTGCGGGCATCGCGTCCTGCCTCCACATCGGCTGCGGCAATCCGATAGACCGCCGGCTCTTTCATGTCACAAAAGAAGAGATTGCCGTCAGCGTCACAGCAGGGCCCGTCGGCAAACTTCAACTCAGTCACGAGCGGCTGCCAGGTCTCACCTGGAATCAGCAGCTTCATCAGGGTCATGTCACCGCGAAGGTTTCCGCTAACATCAACCTCGGGGGTGGACTGATCTGGCCGCCAGAGCCAGGCCAACGCCTCGGGAAACAACGCCGACGCATGCCGAGCGTTGTGCCCGTAGCCCTCTGCCCAGTCAAACCGCAGGTCATAGCCCATCGAGCGAAGCGCTGCAGCCAACTGGCGGTTGGCAATCGGCCAACTGCCGAAAGGGTTGTCGACATCACCGCTTGTGTCGGCAAGATACACCCGCAACGGCTTCGGCTCAGTCTGCCGAACAATTGATGGGTAGACATTGCCACCACGCAGGTTGGTAAAGCTGCCGATGGTGGAGAGCACCTTCCGGAAGGTGTCTGGCCGCTCCCAGGCAACCGTGAAGCTACAGATACCGCCCGAACTCGCCCCGCAGATTGCCCGCATCTCGGGATCAGCAGAAACCGCATACCGCTTCTCGACCTCGGGAATGATTTCCTCAAGCAGAAACCTGCTATAGCGATCTCCGAGACTGTCGTACTCATACCCACGGTTGGAGGACTTCCAGGGACTCTTCGGTTCCGGCTTGTCACTGGCATGACCGGGATTGAGAAAGATCGCAATCGTTGGCGGCATCTTTCCTGCTGCGATCAGATTGTCGAAGACAACCGGCACCCGCCACTGGCCATCTGGATTCTGATAGCTATGGCCATCCTGAAAAACCATCAGAGCCGCCGGACGATCGGCTGTGTACTGGGACGGGACATAGATGGCCCAGTCACGAACAGTGCCGGGAAAGATGGCCGATTTCCAGGGCGGCATCTGCTCGACCCGGCCGTGGGGCACGTCATCTCGAGGCACGGCCAGTGGATGCGGCTGCCAGTCTGGTTCGCTGGTTGCGACCGTAGTCGCTGCCGCAACTGGTTCATCCGACCAGAGCCAGCGGAGATCATCGGCCAGCCGCAAGCCAGCTGCTTTGCCGTTATGCCCTCCCTCAGTCCAGGTGAGCCGGTGCTGGTAACCCGCAAACAGCAGGGCGGCGGCCATGTCCTCGTTGCCCAACGGCCAGTTGCCGAAAAGGTTGTCGAGGTCATCACGGCCCTCCTGCAGACAGATCCGAATTGGCTTGGCGTTGCCCTTCGTCTGGCGGATCAGCCCGGGATAGGCCCACCCCCCGCGAATGTTGGTGAAGCTGCCGATCTGGCTGAGCACGCGGCCGAACTGATCGGGCCGCTCCCAGGCCGCGGTGAAAGCGCAGATGCCACCCGATGAAATCCCACAGATTGCCCGATCGGCAGGCTGGTCAGAGATGGTGAGTCCCTTGGTTGCCACCGGAAGGAACTCATCAATGAGAAACCGAACATAACGATCACCGAGTGAGTCATACTCAAACGAGCGGTTGCTGCGAGCCTTGGCCCCGGGCCGTTTCGGTGGAATGACACCGGGATTGACAAACACCGCCACTGTCACCGGCAGCTCACCCCGGTGAATCAGATTGTCGAGAAGAACCGGCACGCGAAAGCTGCCGTCTGGCTTGGCATAGTTCTTGCCGTCCTGAAAGACCATTAAACGGGCCGGCATACCGTCCTGATACTGGGCCGGAACGTAGACGGCATAGTCCCGCTCGGTCCCCGGAAAAATCGTGCTGGTAGAGAAACTGCCCTCACGAATTGATCCCCGGGGCACCCCTGCCTGCGGCGTCCGAATCGAATCATCACCTGCGGGCTCTGCCGCCGGCACGGTGGGCATCACGAACACTGTCATGAGGACCGCTACCGGCCAAAGAAACGGGGACGCAGCTCTTTTACTCATGAGAAATCCTCGAAAGGGAGAAGAAACATGGAGTGAATTCGTCACGGCCAAACTACAGGCTTGTCAGCATCAATCCTCTCGCTGCTGGCTGCAGGCCAGGCCGCCAGAACTGGCAGCGTAGCCGGTCGACGACCAGCAGGAAACTCTGCACAAAAGCTTTCGCTTCTCCATGACGCCGCCACTTAAGCAAGTACCCCGCGAACCAGCTCACCATGCACATCGGTCAGGCGATAGTCGCGGCCCTGATGACGGAATGTGAGTCGGGTATGATCGAGGCCCAACAGGTGCAGAATTGTAGCGTTGAGGTCATGCACATGGACGGGCTGCTCGGTGATTGAAAAGCCAAGTTCATCAGTCGCTCCATAGACCATGCCGGGCCGACTGCCACCCCCGGCCAGCCACATCGTGAAGGCATTCTTATGGTGGTCGCGACCCGCCTTGGTTTTCTTACCGGCAGCGTCCGCCCCTTGGGCCAGAGGCGTGCGGCCAAACTCACCTCCCCAAACCACGAGGGTCTCGTCGAGCAGCCCCCGGCGGCGGAGGTCGGTGATGAGTGCCGCCATCCCCCGATCGACATCACTACACTTCGACGGCAGCCGACTGGCCAGTCCGCCGTGATGATCCCAGTCGGAATCGAACAGCTGGATGAATCGCACACCCCGCTCAACCAGCCGGCGGGCGAGCAGGCAGTTGGCGGCAAAGGATGGCTTCCCAACCTCAACCCCGTAGAGCCCAAGCGTCTCAGCCGTTTCACCCGCAAGGTCGGACAACTCGGGCACACTGGCCTGCATCCGATAAGCCATCTCGTACTGGCCGATCCGGGTGGCAATTTCAGGGTCTGATGTTTCAGCAAGCTGGATCGCATTCAGGCCATTAACAGCATCAATCAGCCTTCGACCGTCTGCTCGGGAACGGCCCGCCGGATTGCTGAGATAGAGCACCGGGTCGCCGCTTGAGCGAAACCGCACGCCCTGATGGATGCTCGGCAGGAAACCGTTCGACCAGAGTTGCGAACCGGCCCCACCAGCCGGCCCCGACAGCAGCACAACATAAGCCGGCAGGTCCTCATTTTCACTGCCTAGGCCATAGGTCGTCCAGGCTCCCAGACTCGGCCGCCCCCCCCGACCAAACCCACTGTGCATGAACATCTGGGCGGGCGCGTGGTTGATCTCATCTGTATGGAGGCTTCGGATCACACACAGTTCGTCGGCAACCCCGGCCAGTCGGGGCAGGTGCTCCACCATCTCAAGACCCGCCTGACCCTGTCGTGAAAATCTGAACGGTGACCCGGCCAGCACCTTCTTCTCACCGATAAAGGCCAGTTTCAGATGCTCCGTCAGTTCAGCCGGACAGACCTCCCCATGCCGCTTTTGCAGCAACGGCTTGGGGTCGAACATATCGAGCTGCGATGGGGCCCCAACCATATGCAGGTGAATGACTGCCTTGGCCCGCGGGGCAAACTGCGGTGGCCGAGCCGCAAGCGGATTGGAGTGCGACTCAACGGTTGCTCCAGGAAGATCACGGGCCAACAACGTGGCCAGCCCGGCTGCCGAGAGGCCCAGACCGTGACCGAAGAAATCACGCCGTGAAACATCGACAAAGACGGGGCTACCAATCGTATTGTTGCTGCCAATTCGCATCAGCTCACACTCCCCTCAGCCCTTTGTGATCGTCTCATCAAGATTCAGGATGGCCGCAGCCACGGCATACCAGGCGACCACGTCTACCGCCGAAACGTCCTCTGCCAGAATTATCGTCGGCTGGGCCTTCAGCACTTCCATGGCTCGCGCCGGTTCCGCCAGCAGCCGTTCTTGCTCTGTTTCAATCAGCCGCCGCAACACCGCCAACTCAGCCGCCGTGGGATCACGGGCCAGAGCAATCCGAAAGGCATGGGTGATCCGACCGGCAAACCCGGCCTCCGGCTGCTCGGTGACAATTCGGTGGGCAAAGCTGATGGCGGCCTCTGTGTAGACCGGGTCATTGAGCAGAACAAGCGCCTGCAGAGGCGTGTTTGAACGTGACCGTTTGACCACACAGGTCATTCGACCGGTGGCATCGAAGGTGACGAGGCTCGGATACGGGCTACCCCGCTTGAGCACCACATAGAGGCCACGGCGATAGCGGCGTTCCCCGGGGCTGACCTCATAGCGGTATTTCTTGCCCCCCACCTTCGTCCAGAGGCCCGCCGGCTGGGGCGGCCGAATCGAGTCGCCGCCTTTTTCGCGGCTGAGCAAACCGGCGATGGCTAGCGCATTGTCGCGAATCGCCTCGGCATCGAGCCGAAATCTCGGCCCCCGCGACAACCAGCGGTTGTCGGGATCCCGGGACCGGCGAACTGCTGAAGCCTGCGAACTCTGTCGGTAGGTGCGGCTCAGGACGATCCGCCGGATCAGCCGCTTGAGGCTCCAGCCGTCTTCCATCCAGTCGACGGCAAGGCTGTCAAGCAACTCTGGGTGGCTCGGCGGCTCTCCCTTGATGCCGAAGTCTTCAAGCGTCGTCACCAGCCCCCGGCCAAATATTTCAAACCAGATGCGATTGACCAGCACGCGAGCCGTCAGTGGGTTATCGCGGGCGACCAGCCAGCGGGCCAGTGTCAGCCGGTTGGCCGGGCCGCCCGGTGAGCCGCCGAGAACAGCGGGCGTGCCGGCGGCAACGGGACGGATCGGATCGGTAAAGTCGCCCCGGTTGAACAGAAAGGTCTCCCGGGGTGCCGTTGTCTGACGCATCACCAGGGTTTCTGCCGACGGCAGATCGTCCAGCCTGTTTTGAAGCTGCTCAACCCGCTGCCGCGCAGCCTTGACTGCAGCCTGGCTGGCCTCCTTCCGCAAGGGTTCCTCGCCAGCAGCCTCACCACCCGCCCCGCCATCGGCGGCAGCCAGTGGCTCGTCTGTTGGCGGCGCGGCGGCCTTGAGTTGTTCGAGGTCTGCTTTTGCTTCGTCCAAGAGTCGGGCCAGACGATCACGATCGACCGCCCAAGGATCAACCGACAGCGGCATTGATGGACCGACGAACCTGATTGAACTGGGGACTTTAGGATTCGCCCGCTCGACTTCCGTTTCAGTCGAGTTGAAGAAGGCTGCCATCGCGTAGTAGTCCACCTGCGGAAACGGGTCGTATTTGTGGTCGTGGCATTGCGCGCACTCAAGCGTCGTGCCCAGCCATACCGCCCCTGTCGTATTCACTCGGTCAAAGACCTGGTTGATCCGACTCTCCTCCGGATCGGTGCCTGCCTCAACATTGGTCGGAGCACAGCGATGAAACCCGGTGGCAACTCGGGTCGACTCATCGGCCTCAGGCAGGAGATCTCCCGCCAACTGCTGGATGGTGAACTGGTCGAACGGCAGATCGGCGTTCAAGGCAGCGACCACCCAGTCGCGATAGGCCCAGAGGCTGCGGAGGTCATCCCGCTGATAACCATGCGAGTCGGCGTAGCGGGCCAGATCGAGCCACATGCGGGCCCAACGAACCCCGAACTCGTCGCTACCGAGCAGCCGGTCAACTAACCGCTCATAAGCGTCGGCATCTGGTTCGGCAAGGAAGGCTGCCTGCTCCTCCAGACTCGGCGGCAGCCCTGTCAGGTCAAAGGAAACCCGTCGCAGAAGCCGTTCCCGTTCAGCTGGTGGCGCAAATGACAAACCTTCACGGTCATGGGCCGCAGCAACCCAGCCATCAATCACCGGATCACTGAGCACCTTGTCGTGAGCCGCTGCCAGCGGTGCCAGCTGTCGAACCGGCGGCACGTATGCCCAGTGCTTTTCCGCAACGAAATCGTCGGGCCATTCTGCTCCCTCAGCAATCCACCGCCGAATAACCGCCTGCTCGGCAGCTGTCAGCCCCGGACCCCGCGGTGGCATTGCCTCATCATCACTCCGGGCAAGCCTGATGCGACGGTAAAGCTCACTGCCTGCCGGCTCACCCGGCGCAATCACCGGCCCCGCATCACCGCCGTTGATCGCAGCGGCCGGATCATCAAACCGCAACCCACCCTCCTGGGCCCGCGACCCGTGACACTCAAAGCAGTGCCGCTGCAGCACGGGCAGCACGTCAGCGGCAAAATCAACGGGTAACGGGGCAGTGAGCGGTGTGGCCCGGGGCTCGCCAGCAGGAACCATTGTCCCCGAAACAACGACCGCCGCCAGGCACGTGAACTGCATCACGAACCGCTGGTGAAAACCCCCACCAACCGGACGACCTTCACGGCTGGTATTCTCTGGATGAGGGAGCATTTTCATTTCATTCTTGGGGAATGTCCGCAACCACCACCGAGGCAGTCTGCAGACCCGTCGAAATCCTGACTGTCCTTGCCTGATCCGCTTTTGGATCACTCTCCTCCCTTTTTCTTATGGTACCACCTCCTTTTGGTACGTTTATGTCGCGGTAAATAACTTTTCCTTTCGAATCCGGAGATTTGAACCCCATGACGAATGCCTACCGTTTCGGCCTCATTGTGTGGCTCCTTCTAGGCGGCGCCACAGCAAACTCGGTCCATGCCGAGGCCACCCCCAATATCCTTTTTCTGTTCGCAGACGACTGGGGCCGCTACGCCTCACTGTTGGCCGAGATTGACGGGCCAGGCGGCATCAACGACGTTGTCCAGACGCCCAACTTCGATGCCATCGCCGGGCGAGGTGTTTTTTTTCGCAACGCCCATGTCAGCGCGCCATCCTGCACGCCCTGCCGGAGCTCACTGTTGACCGGCCGCCACTTCTGGCAGACCGGAAGCGGCTCCATTTTGGTAGGGGCTGTCTATGACAACACAATTCCAAGTTTTCCGCCGCTCCTACGGGATGCTGGCTATTTTCTCGGATACTCCCACAAGGTCTGGGGACCTGGCCGGCCAAGTAACGCCCCCTACACGAAGCAAGACGGTTTCCACCGCTCTGGCGGTCAGATCAACCAGTTCTCACAGCAGGTGACAAAAATGGTGGCCGCCGGCACACCCCGCGAGCCAGCTAAACAAGCAATCCTTGATACCGTGCGGGGCAACTTCCGCGACCTGCTTTCCGCCCGGCCCGACTCAGCCCCATTCTGCTATTGGTTCGGTCCGACCAATGTCCATCGCAAGTGGATCAAGGGCAGCGGGAAGGCTCTCTGGGACATTGATCCTGATTCACTCAAGGGCAAGATGCCCGCTTTTCTGCCCGATGTGCCTGAAGTCCGCCAGGATCTCGCTGACTATTTTGGTGAGATTGCCGCCTGGGATGCCGCCATTGGTGTGCTGCTCGATGAGCTTGACCGGGCCGGTCTTACCGATGACACCCTCGTCGTTATCAGTGGTGACCATGGTGCCCCGGGCTTTCCCCACGGCAAGTGCAACCTCTACGACTTCGGCACGGGCGTCTGCCTGTCGGTGACCGGTCCTGGTGTTCGCGGAGGCCGGGTCGTCGACGACATGGTCAGCCTGATCGATCTGGCACCCACCTTTCTTGAGGCGGCTGGCGTCGCCCCGCCGGAGACAATGACCGGCCGATCGCTCTGGCCAATCCTGCGGGCTGAAAAGAGCGGCCTTGTCGACCCAGCCCGCGACTGCGTCTACACCGGACGGGAACGGCATGTTGAAAATGCCCGGGCCGACCTCATGCCCTATCCGCAGCGGGCAATCCGGACCCACGATCACCTGCTGATCAGAAACTTCCGCCCCGATCGCTGGCCGCTTGGTGATCCTTATGGCCTTGCGGATGGACCGGAACCGACGGTAGAGCAGCTGGAAAACAACACCCGCATCACCCTGCCAGATGAAGATGCGGGCCCCACCAAGGCTTGGCTGGTTGGTGTGCGGAAGGGCGATGAGTGGAAGGAACACTTCAACAAGGTCTATGGCAAGCGGCCCCAAATTGAACTCTATGACCTGCGGAACGACCCCGCTGAAATGCAGAACTTGGCCGACGACCCCGCCCACCAGACAATTCGCAAGCAGTTAGAGCAGCGGCTCCTTGCCGAACTGAAGCGAACAGATGATCCGCGACTGGTCGACAACGGTCGGTTCTACGAGACACCGCCAATGGCCGGGCCACCCTACCCTGATGACCCGGCGGCTGGCCGACAGAAAAAGAGGTGATTGTTCGTCATGCAGAAAACTTCTGAAACCGAATTGCGGCGGATGCGTTGCCTCAACCTGGCTGCCCTCTGCGGCCTCGCCTTCGGCCTCACAGTGCCTACTCAGGCCTTCGCAGCTGACCGGCCCAACGTGCTGTTCATTGCCATCGATGACCAGAACGACTGGATTGGTCATCTCGGTGGGCACCCGCTGGCCAAGACCCCACACCTGGACGCCCTCGCCGCCCGAGGCACGACCTTTACCAACGCCCACTGCCAGGCGCCGCTGTGCAACCCGTCACGAACGAGCCTGCTGCTTGGCCTGCGGCCAACCACGACAGGAATCTACGGACTCGCCCCCTGGTTCCGCACGATCCCTGAATGGGCCGATCGCGTCAGCCTGCCGCAATACTTTGCTCAGCACGGCTATCTGACCGCCGGGACGGGCAAAATCTATCACGGTGGCACGGGTACCCGCCGCCAACCAAAAGGAAAGGCTGACAAGCAACCCGAGTTCGAACGCACCGCTCCCTACGGTGGTGTCGGCAGCAAGCCCCCCAAGAAGCTCATCCCGCCGGCCCCGATGGGCAACCACCCGTTGATGGACTGGGGCGTCTGGCCGCCAAACAACGACGACACCCAAAAAGGCGACTACCAGGTGGCCAGTTGGACAGTCGAACAGATCGAGAACGCGCCCAAAGACCGTCCCTTCTTTCTGGCCGCCGGCTTCTTTCTGCCACATGTGCCCTGTTATGCCACGCAGCAATGGTTTGATCTCTACCCAGACGACGACACGGTGCTCCCGCCCCTGCTGGCCGATGACCGGGCTGATACGCCCCGGTTCTCCTGGTATCTGCACTGGTCGCTACCAGAACCAAGGCTGCGGTGGCTCCGCGAGAATGACCAGTGGCGAAACCTCGTCCGCAGCTATCTTGCCTGCACCAGTTTTGTCGACGCCCAGATTGGCCGGCTGCTGGCCGCCCTCGATGCGGAGGGCCTGGCCGACAACACCATTGTTGTGGTCTGGGGCGACCATGGCTGGCACCTCGGTGAGAAGGCCATCACTGGCAAGAACACACTCTGGGACCGAGGCACAAAGGTACCGCTGATCTTTGCCGGCCCAGGCATCACCGCCGGCCAGCGGTGCAGCCAGCCGGCTGAACTGCTCGACATCTATCCCACGCTGAATGAACTGGCTGGTCTGCCGGCCCGTGATGATCTTGAAGGAATCAGCCTGCAGCCCCAACTGGCCAGTGCGTCGGCCCCGCGACTGCGTCCGGCCATCACCAGCCACAACCAGGGGAACCATGCCGTCCGCAGCCAACGCTGGCGATTCATCCAGTATGCCGACGGCACCGAGGAGCTTTACGACCTCGAAGCGGATCCCAATGAATGGAAGAACCTTGCCGACGAGCCCGAGCGGGCGGCGATCCTCGCTGCCCACCGCCGCTGGCTGCCGACTGTCGATCGACCACCCGCCCCTGGCAGTGCCCACCGTGTGCTTACTTATGACCCGGCGACCGACACGGCAGTCTGGGAGGGCACGACAGTGCGGCGGTCTGACCCGATCCCTGAATAGGCGACAGCGGCAAACCATTGCGGGAATCTGCGACTCAGTCAGGCCGCTCGTCCGCGTGACCACCTAAAAGCCGCTGTCTTTTATCCAGATCCCAGACTCTCAGCTGCAACCGATCGTGACGTTTCCCTGAACCGGGACATAGTCGAAAGTTCGTACCAGTAGGATTGGGGCCACGACACTCCCTGCGGTGTCGTCTCCGTCTGCATGGTCACTAAAAGCCTTATAGTAGGGTCTCGTGAATAGGGGGTGACCGGCTCTCCCTACAGCCCTGTTAACGGTGGTAACGGCTGACACACCCACCACCGTTCTGGGCAATAGCTGCTGAAAAGCTGCTCACAACATCAGATGACATGAAGGGATTAGGCATGTTGACGTTGCACGGCAATCACTCCCAACGCAAGCGGCAAAACATCTACAGAGTCCTAGGCGGGGGCCTCGCCGGCTGTCTGATGCTAGCGGCAGTTGTTCATGCGGAGCCTATCCTCCTCGACCTGAATGACCAGACCGATCGCCAGGTCGTTGTTGACCGCGAGGCGGGCCAGTATCTCGGCCATCCCACCACCTGCCTGCTTGAAGACGGCCACACCATTCTCTGCGTCTACCCCAAGGGCCATGGTAAGGGTGCGATTGTCTTCAAACGAAGCAGCGACGGGGGCAAAACCTGGAGTGAGCGACTACCGACTCCTCAGAACTGGACGACGTCGAAGGAAACTCCGACGTTGCATCGTGTGACTGATGCCAAGGGTATTCGCCGGGTCATCATGTGGTCTGGGCTTTATCCAGCCCGCCTCGCCGTCTCAGAGGATGATGGGAAACGCTGGAGCGACCTGCAGCCTGCTGGTGAATGGGGCGGGATCGTGGTGATGGGGTTCGTCGAACCGCTTCGTAAGCAGCCGGGGAGCTATCTGGCGATGTTTCATGATGACGGTCGGTTCTTCACCGCAAAATCGCAGCGGACCGAGGTGATGACCCTTTACCGGACCTTCTCCCACGACGGCGGCCTCACCTGGTCGTTCCCTGAACCGGTCTACGCATCATCCGAGCGCCATCTTTGTGAGCCTGGCTGCATTCGTAGCCCGGACGGCCAGACTCTGGCGGTACTGCTGCGGGAAAATCGGCGGCGCGAGCACTCTCAAATCATCTTTTCTCACGATGAAGGACAGACCTGGAGCGAGCCTGTGCCACTTCCCCTTAGCCTCACCGGCGACCGGCATACTGGCACCTGGCTTCCCGACGGCCGGCTGTTTATCAGCTTCCGGTGTATTGCGCCGACTGCGGCTCGAGCAGGACGGCCATTCGAGGGCGACTGGGTCGGCTGGATCGGCAGTTGGGAAGATCTGCTGCACCGGCGACCCGGTGAGTACCTTGTCCGCCTCAAGGACAACACCCATGATTACGACACGGCCTATCCCGGCGTCGAATGCCTGTCCGACGGCACAATCGTGACCACAACCTATGGCCACTGGGCGGCGGGAGAGCCTCCCTTCATCCTCTGTGTCCGCCTGCGGGCTGAGGAACTCGACCGGATGGCAGCTTCAAGCCGCCGATAGCACCCGACTGGCCGCCGAGGCCTCAGCGCTCAGCTTCAAGCGACTCGACAAGCTGCCGAACGAGTGCGAGATCGATATCAGCCGGCTGGTTCTCAAGCAGCCACCGAGCATCAGCCAGCGTGACCTCGATGCGGTCAAGGCGGCGGGCGGTAAGCATCCGCAGCACCCGCGTGCGGGCCGAATCAGGTTCGACGGTGAGCATGGCATCGAGATACCGCAGCATGGCGGGCGGGTCATCCTCACGCATCGCGATGCCCAGCAGGTTATTGAGCATCCGCGCAAGAATGGCCCGCGTTGGCGCGACGGCAAGATGTGATTCAGTAAGTGACTCGCCGGAGTTTTCAGCCAGTCGACGGGCCAGATCATCCCGTGAGAGCCGCTGGCCCCGTTCAAAAACATCGATCCACTCAGGCTCTCCCTCAGCCGGGTCGAATCGGACGATGAAGTGTCCTGGAAAACCGATGCCCTGAACCTTTAGCCCCAGCCGGCCTGCCAACTCCATGTAGACAACTGACAGCGTGATCGGAATGCCCTCACGGTCGTCGACCACTTCGTTGATGTAGCTGTTTGAGCGGTTGTAGTAGTCACCCCGGCTGCCGTGAAAACCGAGTTCAGAAAAGAGCACGCGGTCGAGCATCGCGATTTTTCCGGCATCATCAGAATCGGCTGGAAGCCGGGACCGGATTGACGCTGCCAATGTCTCAAACTCTGCGCAGCAGGCCTCAACATCGAGTTCTGGATTATCCAGCACCGCAATCAAACCACTGGCACGGAAAAGATCGATCGCCTCCTCTTGGCCGGCTGTCGCCTCTGCAAAGGCCTTGAGCGTCTGCCGATGATGCACTAACTCAGCCACGACCCGCAGCTGGGCCGAGCGTCGCTCAAGTTCCACCGCCTGCAATTCCAAGGCGGCCAATGCCCCTGGCCCAACAGCCGCAAGCTCATCAAGCATGGCGGCGGTTGGCGGTTGAACTGTTGGCAGGCTGGCAGTCGCGGTTGCGATCCGGGTCCGTAGCGATTCCGGCGGCATGAGTTGTGGCACCTCCGGCCCGTTCACATACCCGCGAAAGGCCGCTTCCGTCCCACGGAATGCGGCCAGGCCTACCCGACCGTCACGAAATCCGCGGTCGCTCGAGGTCACAACCAACTCGTCATTCACATAACAGCGGATTGTGTCGGTCTCGACACGCACCCGCAGGTGATTCCATTCTCCTGGTCGGTATGCCGGAGTGTCGATCTCCTCGAGAACCTTCCAGGTATAGACATTCGGGCCATTGAACCGGGTCAGCCGCAGACGGCCATTACTCGGGTAGAAACCGTAGTGACGATCCTCTCCGTCGGCCGCGAAAGTCAGCCCGGCAGCTCCTGACTCATCCTCAAGCTTCACCCGGACGGCCAGTTCGTAGGGTACTGCCGGGGGGTCTCCGGCATCCAAGCAGAGACACCTGCCACCAAAGCCACTGCCAGTTCCCTCCGCTGAAAGCCTGCCTGCCCGCTGACGCCAGCGGCCGCCTCCAACGATCGTCCACTCGGCCGGATCGAGAGCCCCGATTGTCAGCCAACGGTCCATGACGACCGGGTTGGGGCTCTCAAGGAGCGGCTGCAGACGATCAACCGTGACCGCGAACCCAAGGTTTCTGGTCACCAGGGACTTCAGGGTCAAAATCCCATGAACTCGACCGGTTCGATCGAGCAGCGGGCCACCACTGTTGCCCGACTCAATCGGAATTGCCAACTGGATCATCTCAACGCCATCGATTTCCCGCTGCCCCGAGACCCGACCGGTGACAACACTCCGCTCGAGCCCATGAGGGTTTCCAATGGCCACTACTTCCTGACCATCTGCGAGTTGTTGACCTGCTGCCAGCTTCAGCGGTTGAAGCCCAGCGGCGTCGATCCGAACGATTGCCAGATCTGCTCCGCGGTCCGAGGCGTGAACCTCGGTCACCGGGAAAGTCCTACCGTCAGCCAACTCGACCGAAATCGGCCGCGCCTCTCCAATCACATGAAGGTTCGTAGCAATCAGCCCGTCGGCTGAAATGACAAAACCTGTGCCCAGCCCCGTATCCCGATCGCCCCGTCCAGTGTGACGGATGGTCACCACTGCCGGCTTTACCATGGTGACCAGTTGCTCAACCGATGGCGGCTCGACGGGAGCGTCGGCCTTTGCAACATCCGTCACCTGCGAAAGGCAGGCTACCAGCAGCAGGCACCCAAGCAGCCACCGCCCCAGATCTCTTCGACCCAACGACAAGCCCCTGCCACCGCTCAAGCCTTTAACAGCGAACCGTGTAGTGGTGGAACGTGAAACGAAACCCCTTTTCTGAGATCTGCTTTCACCAACGAAGGCAGTGGGAAATTCTCCCTGCTGGCAAGTCGAGGTGCATACCATCGAAGTCTCCCTTCGCCGCTCGGCTGACGCCGAGCATTATCGACACTCAGATCCGCATAGAACAATCAGTGTCGCAGTTCGCCTCGCCTTGTGCCACCAACTGTTTTTCGCGGGCAGCGGGCTCAATTGCCACGAAGGGCTTTGTCCAGGCACGACCGGTTGGCATCGCGTCATTAACCGCCGCAGGAAGCGGCGGCAGCGAGTTGGAAAAACCTTGGCTTTGTCCAGACACGACCGTTTGGCACTGCCTCACCAACTGCCGCAGGAAGCGGCGGCAGCGAGCTGGAAAAACCTTGGCTTTTTCCGGTTCGCCCAAGTGGACAAAGGCCACGGAGGGCTTTGTCCACGTAAAACTACCCCCGCAGAATTGACACCCGCAGCGGTGG
>CAZKSP010000020.1:0-18495 GCA_964555385.1 uncultured Chitinophagaceae bacterium | reverse complement strand
CGGCGGCTGTGCCGCGGTGGGATCACAGCGGTGGCCAAGCCGCACTGCTTGAGGAGCAGGATCAGATAGTAGGTGACGTCGATCTCCCACCAGCGATGCTGCACACTGGCACTGGCGGGGTCGTGGTGGTGGTTGTTATGCCAACCCTCGCCCATCGCCAGCACTGCCACCAGCCAGTTGTTGCGGCTGTCCTCACCGGTGGCATAGTTGCGATAACCAAACAGATGCGTGAGTGAATTCACGCTCCAGGTGATGTGCCAGACCAGCACCGTCCGGACGAGCACACCCCAGACAAGCCAGCTGGCGGCCAACTGACGGGCCGCTGGCCAATCGTCGCCGACCAGCCGACCGACTAGCAGCCCGGCAAGCCCGAACACCACCGCATGAGCCAGGTAAATCCAGACGATGGCCGTCGGATGCCGCTCCAGCGACCGGTAGTAGCCATCAGCGAGAATATCCCGGGCATAGCGGTCAAGAAACGCCAACGACCGGCGGTGGGGCACCCGGCGAAAGAGCCAGCCGGCATGCGCCCAGGCCAGCCCGTCTCGCGGCGAGTGCGGGTCGGCGGGCTCATCGGAGTGGCAGTGGTGCAGCCGATGGTTCGCCACCCAACGGGTGGGCGTGTCTTCCAGCGAGCAGAGGGCAAAGGTCGCCAGCGTCCGCTCCAGCCAGCGGGGCACGGCGAGACTGCGGTGGCTCAGCAGCCGGTGATAGCAGAGGTTGATGCCGAGCGTGCCAAACACCGTGGTGCCGATGAGGGCCAACGCGAGCCCGGACCAGCTGAAGAACCAGGGCAGAACAGCCAGCAATGCCAGAAGGTGGACAGTCACAATGGGAATGAGATATTCCCAATGCACATCATGCGCGACCGGTTCGGCTGCATCGACGGTGGTGGTGGCCACGAAGAAGGCGATCGTTGGGGGCGCCGTCGCCCAAGCTCTCGATTGAACACCGATTATTCAGGAGTTCATCCAAAACCACAATGACCACACCGCGAACTGCGACCAGAGCCAGCTTGAGCTCTCCACCAGCGAGTGGTCATGGCGACGCCACCTGGAGGAGATTCCGGTCAGGTGCCGCAGAAGGTGCAATAGGCCGGGCCACCCGGTGGAGTGCCGTCGCGGTACGCTTCGTTTTCAGGCGTTTCTTCAAACGGACTGGTGATCACCTCAAGCAAGTGGCCGATTGGCGCGAGATCGCCCGCTTCGGCCGCTCCTAGCGCTTCCTCGACCTTTAGATTCCGGGGAACGATGACCGGGTTGACTCCGCGCATCCGGGCAGCGGCAGCGGATGCCCCCCCCGGCTCCCGAGCCAGTCGCTGCTGCCAGCGGTCGAGCCAGGTTGCAAAACCCGGGCCGGCCAGTTGCTTTGATGCTGGAGACTGATCGTCAGCTTCAAGATGCCGGGCCAGTGCCACAAAGGTCGCGGTAAAGTCGGCCTCAGACTGCTGCATCACGGCAAGCAGGTCTGCAAATAGCTCGGAATCGGTTTCTAAAGCCGTGGTCAGCCCCAGCTTGGCCCGGGCCCCGGCCAAATGCTGCTGGGCGTAGGTCTTGGGAAAGGTATCGAGTACCCCCACCAGTTTTTCGATGGCCTGCTCCTGTTCTCCCGCCACCAGCGGCAGCAGGCTTTCGGCCAGCCGGGCCAGGTTCCATTGGGCGATCGTCGGCTGGTTGGCATAGGCATAGCGGCCGGCATGATCAATCGAGCTGAAGACACTGTCGGGATGATAGACATCAATAAAGGCACAGGGGCCGTAGTCGATGGTCTCACCAGAGATGGCCATGTTGTCGGTGTTCATCACACCATGGACAAAGCCGACCAGCATCCAGCGGGCCACCAGGCTTGCCTGTCGCTCAACCACTGCCTCAAGAAATGCAAGGGCCAGCTCATCAGCCTCTGCGAGGTTGGGATCGTGCCGGGCAGCCGTGTAGTCGAGCAGCGCCGCCAACAGGTCACGATCGCCGAGTGCGGCCGCATACTGAAAAGTACCAACACGAATATGACTGGCGGCTACTCGAGTGAGCACAGCGCCCGGCAGGGAAGTGCTCCGGAGCACTGTTTCACCAGTCGTGGCCACCGCCAGGCTCCGGGTGGTCGGAATGCCGAGGGCGTGCATTGCTTCGCTGATGACATACTCTCGAAGCATTGGGCCGAGTACGGCCCGGCCATCGCCACCCCGGGAATAGCGGGTGCGACCCGAACCTTTGAGTTGGATATCGTACCGCAAGCCTGCTGGGGTCAGTTGCTCACCCAGCAGGATCGCCCGGCCGTCACCCAGGTTGGTGAAGTGGCCGAACTGGTGGCCGGCATAGGCTTGGGCCAAAGGATCTGCCCCGGGAGGCAGTTGGTTACCGACGAAGATCGGTGCCCCCGATTCCCTGAGAATGCCAGCATCGAGGCCGAGATCAGCGGCCACGGCGTCATTGAACAGCGTTAGCCCGGCATATCGGACCGGAAGCGGTTTTTCCCGCGTGAACAACGGCTCCGGTAGCCGGCTGTAGCTGTTGTCAAACCGCCAGCCGGTGGCTGGCATCGGCTCCTCAGGCTTTTGCATGATATCTCACTGTTTGGTTGACCAACTACATTCAGAAATATTGATCGCCTTCCCATCCTAGGGTCTTCTCGGAATCGAATGGATCGGTGTCCCGACGTTTCGGAAAATCCCTCAGATAATCCCCAACAAATCTCCTGCGAAAATGACTGATTTCATGACTGCATCGCGGCTCCTTGGAATTTTGTGTATCTGGAGCATAGCGACACTGGTCGCGCATGCTGCGGATCGGCCCAGCAAACCCAATGTTGTGCTACTGCTTGCCGACGATCTCGGCTGGCAGGATGTGAAGTGCTACGACATCGACGAGCCATCGCCGATGGAGACACCAAACATCGATACCTTTGCAAAGCGTGGCGTCATGTTCTGGCAGGCCTACTCACCTGCACCAGTCTGTTCACCGAGTCGGGCGGCCATCCTCAGTGGGTTGCATCCGGCCCGTGGAGACATGACGACTGTCGCTGGCGGTGACCCACCCTGTCCGGCCAATCCGCACGCCCCCTCAATCGCCCCGTTCAATACCGCCCGCATGCCAACCGCACGCTTCACGCTGGCCGAAGCCCTTAAGCAGGAGGGCTACGCCACCGGTCACTCAGGCAAGTGGCACATTTCCAAGAACCACTACGACTACCCGAAACCCTCCGACCATGGCTTCGACTTTTCCTGCCACCAGCGAGGCGTGCAGGTTCCAATGAAGCCCGATCGGCTGACTGGGTTTGCCACCCGGGCTCCGGACGATCCCTACCGGCTCGACGCAAACGGCTTTCCCAACGATGCGCCGCAGAATGGCGCGCTGGAATTTCTCCAGGCCAACAAGGACCGGCCGTTCTTTCTCTACTACGCCACCTGGCTTGTTCATGCACCGCTCGTGATGCGAAGCGAGCCGTTGCTGCGGAAGTACGAGCAGAAGCTGGGGGTCACCCTGACGGAGGAACACAAAACGTCGTGGCGGAAGCCCGGCCAGACCAACCCCTTCTACTGCGCAATGGTCGAACAGTTTGACTACTACATGGGACAGATCTTCAGCTTCCTTGAATCAACGCCCGACCCCCGCTGGCCGGGGCACATGCTTGCAGACAACACCTACGTCATCTTCTCGTCGGACAATGGTGGCATGGAGGGCAGCCGCGACGAGATCTACACCGACAACGCTCCGCTTGATCGCGGCAAGATTTCGCTGCACGAGGGGGGCACGCGAGTACCCCTGATCATTGCCGGGCCGGGCATCCCCAAAAACGTGCAGACCCGGGTAATGGCAAGCGGGCTCGACTTCTATCCGACCATCCTCTCACTCGTCGGGGCGGCACCACAGCGGCAGAAGAAGTTTGACGGCTGCGATCTTGCCCCTCTGCTCACCGGCGACCCGACCGACCCGACTCTTGTCAAAGCTGCCGACGGCAGACCCCGCGACACGCTCTTCTGGCACTTCCCCCAATCCGAGAACACATCGTCCATCCGAGTTGGTGACTACAAGCTCTTCCGTCAATACCAGCCTGACGGCTGGACGTCGGCAGTCTACCGGCTGACTGATTCAGCATCCGGGCAGCCGGAGCGGGCCGATATTGAAGAGCAACGCGACCTTGCCATGGACAATCCGCAACTGCTGAAGAAGCTGGATGACCGGCTCTCTGAGCTGATCGCATCCAGTGGCGGCCGTCTTCCCTACGGCAACCCGCAATCCGGTCGGCCGCTGCCCCATCAGCAGCAGGTCCCAACCATTCTGGATCAGCAGCTGATCGGTCGTAACGTCCAGATCAGCTATCGCAGCAACGGGGCAGACCTTGCCTTTGCCGACATCATCTACTCACCAAACAACGGCCGTGAGTGGCTGCGGCTGCCGGCTGCGATGAAGGACGACACAACCGTGATCGCTGAACTGCCAGCCGAAGCGACCCACTATTTCATCAACCTCATCGATGCGAATAACTTTCTTGTGATCGACCCGCCCGTTGATCGCAAGACCCTCGCGCGGAAGGAACTTGCATTTGCCGATGTGGCCCACAAGGCGAGTGGGCCCAAAACGGCTGTCCCTCGACCCCAGCAGCGGCGGTAGTAGCCCCTGCAATCTGCTGCTGGCGGGCCCAGGGGGCATCAGCGGCGCCTCACTGGATACTCGCAGTTGCCCGCTGCCGAGCAGCGTGGTACTGTTCAGCATACGGATGTGATGCAGGTACTGCCGCTGCGAGCGTGAGCTTGTTTGTAAGGCGCTACCGCGATCGCCATCTCTCGATGCGACTGTGTTTCACGGGACCACCAGCCGGTGGCCAAACCGAAGCAGAAACACCTTCTTGCCGGGCAGCCAACGATCCATCGCCGGGATC
The DNA here is from genome assembly GCA_964555385.1 of uncultured Chitinophagaceae bacterium. Taxonomy (GTDB): domain Bacteria; phylum Planctomycetota; class Planctomycetia; order Pirellulales; family UBA1268; genus UBA1268. The sequence goes on along the minus strand of CAZKSP010000020.1, from coordinate 13,620 downwards.
CGGTGTGTTTCGTCAGCCTGACGGCACCGAGCTACCCGCCCTCCGCCCACCCTGTCCGCCGGTCAGGCAGCTGCTCTGCGCAGCTGCTGCTACGGACGCTCTGAAAGCATGCCATGACGATCAACCAGACTTCTTCCCGCAACTCCAGCTTCGCCGATCTCGGGCTCCAGCCCGAACTGCTCCGTAGTCTCGCCGACGAGGGTTACACCAGCCCCACACCCATCCAGGCAGCAGCGATCCCCCAGGTGCTTGCCGGCCGCGACTTGTTTGGCTGCGCCCAGACGGGCACCGGCAAGACTGCCGCCTTTGCCCTACCGCTCATCCAGCAGTTGCGGGCCAATTCCCACAAGCCCGGCCCCCGGCGGTGCCGCACACTGGTATTGGCGCCGACCCGCGAACTGGCCGCCCAAATCTACGAAAGCTTCGTGGCCTACGGCCGGCATGCTCGGCTAACAGCCGCGGTGATCTACGGGGGCGTTGGCCAGCACCGTCAGGCCAAGGCCATGATGCCTGGCGTCGATGTGCTGGTGGCCACTCCGGGACGGCTGCTCGACCTGGTGAATCAGCGGCTGGTCGATATCCGGAGTGTTGAGTTCCTCGTCCTCGACGAAGCTGACCGGATGCTCGACATGGGCTTCATCCACGACATGCGACGGATCGTCGCCATGCTGCCAGAGCAACGGCAGACGCTCTTTTTCTCAGCGACGCTGCCGACGGCGGTGCGAGAACTGGCCGCCACCATGCTCCGTGATCCGCTGGAGGTGAAGACGACGCCCCGGTCGACACCGGCAGAGACCGTCGACCAGTCTGTCTTTTTTGTGCCCAAACGGGAGAAGAAACCGCTGCTAATCAGGCTGCTGCAGCAGGAGGCAACTGGCCGGGTGATCGTCTTCGCCCGTACCAAGCACGGCGCCGACAAGCTCCAGCGGGATCTCACCAAGGCCGGCATCAGCACTGCGGCCATTCACGGCAATAAGTCTCAGGCTCAGCGGGAGCGGGCTCTGGCAGCCTTCAAGTCAACGCAGCCACCGGTGCTGATTGCCACCGACATCGCCGCCCGCGGCATCGACGTCGATGAGGTCGCCCACGTGATCAACTATGAACTGCCGCACGAGCCGGAAACCTACGTTCACCGTATCGGTCGTACCGGCCGGGCCGGCCAGACTGGAGTCGCGGTCAGCTTTTGCGACAGTGACGAACAACCCCGGCTGGTGGCAATTGAGCGGCTGCTTCGCCGGGCCATTCCCGCCCGTAACGAGCGGCCGGCTGAGCCAGTAGGACTCCCGGTTGCGGGTGTTGAGCCGAGGGGTGGCCAACGGCATGCAGTCCGTCGAGGTCGCTCTGCCAGCGGCGGGAGGCGGAGTGGATCGACCAGCAAGGCCAATCGGCGTCCGTCCCGGACAACACCAGCAGACCGGGCAACCCAAGCCCCAAGACCGACAGCAACAACCACCCCGACCGCCGCCGGGTCGGGCCGCAACCGCCGCCACCGTCGGGCGCTCTGACCAGCCTCGAGAAAGGGCTATCGTGGTCAAGCAAATGGTTACCGAGCCCAAACATGTCTTTGTCTACGGAACACTCCGGCCGACTCTGGCGACCGGAGAACCCCGGTTACTGATTGAGGGATTGCGGCAGGCTGGCCCGGCCACGATTCGAGGTCGGATTGTCGATCTCGGTGAATACCCTGGCCTCCTCGAGGGTTCCGGTGTCGTCCATGGAGATCTTCTGGAGATTCAAACCGCCGCCCAACTCGCCGCGCTCGACGCATACGAAGGTTGTGACCCACCACAGCCGCTCTACCGCCGTGCGGTTGTACTTGCAGAAAGGCCTGATGGCAGCCAGACACCCGTCTGGGCCTACTGGTATTGCCAGTCGGTTACTACCGCCTCGCCTATCCCCGATGGCGACTATGCGAGCTATCTCGACAGCCGCTAACTGCTCGGAGGAACTGTGATTGAGTGGCCGTCCTGCGTCCGGAGTGAACCTGCCACTGCCCCTTTTTTGGGCAATCGCTGCGGGGATTCCGTGCTTTCCCGGCGGCTAGCCAAAAACGCTTGCAAGCGAAACCCCAATTTTTATGATGCAGAGAAGATCTTCGAAGTTGGCATGCCGTTTGCAGATTATTTGATCCGCCTGAGACATCTCAGACACCGACCAGGCGGCTGCCTTCTGTCAGATCAATGGGTTCTATCGGGCCCGACAGGGTTGCAGATCGATGTCGTGTCGTCCTGCAGTCGACAGGCTCCACGTTTCCACCCCTCTTGAAGTAAGGACGAACTTCAGTCATGAGCACGAAGACGAAACTTGAGTACATCTGGCTCGACGGATACAAGCCCACCCAGAGCCTCCGCTCGAAGACCCAGATTCGGAAGGACTTCGGTGGCACGCTCGAAGATTGCCCGATGTGGTCATTTGATGGCAGCAGCACCGAGCAGGCCGCCGGTGGTGACTCCGACTGCTTGCTCAAGCCAGTGGCCATCTATCCCGACCCTGGTCGCAAGAATGCCTACCTCGTGATGACCGAGGTACTCAATGCCGACGGCACCCCACACGAGTCGAATGGCCGGGCAACGATCGACGATGACGATGACAGTTTCTGGTTCGGCTTTGAGCAGGAGTACTTCCTCTGGTGCACCAAAAACAACAACCCTCCGGGCTTCCCTGCTGGTGGCTATCCAAAGCCCCAGGGTCCTTACTATTGCTCGGTCGGGGCCAATAATGCCCATGGCCGAACCTGTGTGGAAGAGCATCTCGACGCCTGCCTTGAAGCGGGACTCAACGTTGAGGGCATCAACGGAGAGGTCGCTGCCGGTCAGTGGGAATTCCAGATTTTCGCCAAGGGGGCGAAGGAGGCAGGCGACCAGATCTGGGTTGCTCGCTACCTGCTTGAGCGGATCGGTGAAGAGTACGGCTATGCCATCGAGTGGCATCCCAAGCCGCTCGGCAAGCTTGACTGGAATGGCTCAGGAATGCATGCCAACTTCTCAAATGAGTTAATGCGGACCTGCGGTGACAAGGAGGTGTTTATGAGCATCTGCGAAGGCTTCGGAGGTGTCATCGACCGCCACATCAGTGTCTACGGTGCTGATAACGATCAGCGTCTGACCGGTCAGCACGAGACGCAGAGCATCAACCAGTTCAGCTATGGGGTTTCAGACCGGGGGGCGTCGATCCGGATTCCGGTTGGCACCATCGAGGATGGCTGGAAGGGCCGACTCGAAGACCGGCGGCCAGCCTCCAACGCCGATCCCTACAAGGTGGCGGCTGCCATCATCAAGACGGTCAAGGAGGCGATCAGCGCAGCTGCTGTCTAGCGGCCTGCGGAATAACCCGCAGCTTCCAGCCGATATTTGTGCAGACAACCTCCCGGGGGCTTCGTGCTCCCGGGAGGTTTTTTATGCCTCGAATTCAACCTCGCGAAGAGCCTCAAGCATCTGCCGCACGTTCTGAAAACGATCGGCCGGATTTTTGCTGATTGCCTTCATCACCACGGCGTCGAGTGACGCGGGAATCCGCTCCTCCGAACGTACGGATGAGGGCGGGGGTGGGGTGTCATGGATGATGTTGTCAAATGTCTCCTGGATGACCCGGCCGCGGAAAGGTTCTCGCAACGCTGCCACCTCGTAGAGCACGACACCAACACTGAATATGTCACTCCGCTCATCAACCGTTGCTCGGTTCACATTGACCTGCTCCGGCGACATGTACAGCGGTGTGCCGGGCCGGTCGCCCGCCATGGTGAGCGCCTGCACCTGTTGGTGCTGCTGGCTGGCTACCAGCGGATGAACAGGACCGTCATCGGGCTGCCCCCAGACCTTGGCGACGCCCCAGTCGAGCAGAATCACTTCACCAAAGTTGCCCACCCATATGTTCTCGGGCTTGATGTCTCGGTGAATCACTCCTCGGGCATGGGCGTACATCAGGGCCAAGCCTGCCGTGGCCACGATCTCAACCCGCCGCCGGAGGGGAAACTCGCTAACGCTCCCCGGGACTGCCTGGGCAACCCGCTTGAGTATCTCAAACAGGTTCTCTCCCGAGACCCGCTTCATTGTGAAGTAGAGCCCCTGCTGATGATCCCGGCCAATCTCATAGACCGGAACCGTATTGGGATGCTGCAACTGCGCCGTCACCCGGGCCTCCCGCAGCAGTCGGCGATTCTCCTGCCGATCCATCTGAAACTGCCGGAGCAGCGATTTCATCACCACGGTCCGGCCGGTAATCTGGTCAAAACAGGTCTTTAGGACGGCAGAGCCACCCCGGGCCATCTCCCGGAAATTCGTGTATTTGTCGATGCCTTCCGGCAGGGCCTTCGGCAGTTTGAAATCGGTGGCAGAAAGCAGGATGGGGCTGTGGCTTTCAGCTTGCTGGGGCATGGAGACTCCTGCGGTAATAAAGGCATGCTGGCTCGATCGCGGATTGTACTGGCGAGGGTCCACCGGGATCGAGGATCTTCTGGGCAACTCTCCACACATCCAGCAGTGTTTTGCCGATAAACGCTGCGCGGTCCACAGACAATTCCCGGTGCTCCTGAGGTTTTTGCCAAATTATTCCTCGCCAAAGGCTACTCACAGGCATAGACTGCTGGCGTTTCCGGAAATTTCCTTCCCGGCCAATTTCTTGGCCTCGTCCCGAAAGGACCCTCTATGCTCCTCCGCGTTCTTGGATGTGCTGCAGCAGTTGCCTGCTGCCTGACCATCGCCCGGCCTGCCGTCGCTGGCTGTGGCACCTGCGATAAGACCGTTGTTCAAAATGCTGCCAACAATGCTGACTTCAGCACTCTCGTTGCCGCCGTCAAGGCTGCCGGGCTTGCCGAAACACTCTCCGGTAGCGGTCCCTTTACTGTGTTTGCCCCAACCAACGCCGCTTTTGAAAAGCTGCCGAAAGGCACCGTTGAAAGCCTTCTGAAGCCTGCGAACAAAGCCAAACTGGTCAAAATCCTGACCTACCACGTTGTGCCTGGAAAGGTGACATCGAAGCAGGTCGTCAAACTCAACAAGGCAAAGACGGTCGAGGGCTCAGATGTCGCAATTGCCGTTGCAGGTGGCACCGTCACCGTCGACGGAGCGAAGGTCGTCAAGGCTGACATCAACTCGAGCAATGGTGTGATCCATGTGATCGACACTGTGATTCTTCCGAAAGACTGAGTTGGCGGTGGGTTAACTGTCCCACCTTTCAACAAATGCCTGTTCCGTGGAAAGCCGCCGGCCGCATGTGCCGGCGGCTTTTTTGGATCCGCCATCAGTCGGCTTTTCGCGGCCCGATCACCTTGAATTGCTCCAATAGGATGGTCCCCCTCTGGACGTTTTCGAGGGTGACCTTGTTCGTGCCGAGATCATCGACAATCCCGAAAGCGTCTGCCGTGGCGGTCTGAGCCGCCTGACGGACAACGAAACCTGCTGCGTTTTCGGCCGGCCGGAGGCGTTCGAAGTGATGGCGGTATTCAACTGGCAGGAAGATCGCTGCTAGATCTTCGGCCTGCCCCTGCTCAACGACTAGCACCTTCCGTCGTTCGTAGACAAGTTGGCCGGGCTCGCCCGACGGCGGGCCGTCCCGGAGCAGTTGGGCCGGTAACAAGGTGGCCTCGGGGGGGCCGACCACGGCGATGACGGGATCCGCTGCACCTGCAAATTGCAGCTGCATCCGGCCAGCTGGCTGCTCGGCGGGCTGGGGGTCGAAGGCATATTCGCAAAGGCAGGAGTCGGACGTTTTCGACATCAATAGCCCAGTCGGACCGATGAGTTGTCGCCGCCGCAGATCTCCACCGATTGTGTCCTGCAGCAGGACGCTGTGGGTAACCTTTAGCTCAGCCGTGGTGATGGCCCGCCAGTGCCAGCTTTTTTCCGGGGCATCTGCCACAACCACCCCAACGCCAAGCCAGCAGACGCCGGCCAGCACTATCCCCACAAAACGAATAACAGTGCGACAAAACTCTTGGTGCTTGTGCAATTCACTACTCCCGCAGAAAACCAGAACGGTACCAGTATTGTGGCGATATCTGACTTTCCAGATGGCTTCCGCCGTGCCCCTTATTCCATAAAGACTGCTCGCATGCTGACCGTTCTGCAGACGCTTCGAGTTCACGACGCCCGCTTTGGCACCAGAAGTGATTTGAGGATCGGACCAACAATCAGGTACGCCAACAGCATGGCCACGATTCTCACGGCGTAGATCACAAGCAGGGTCGGCTGCTGGCCTGCGAGAGCGGCCCGGATCATCGCCAGCCCCAGGAAGTGTCCTGCTATCGGGCAGAGCACGAAGTAAATCAGGATCAGCAGGAGCATTCGCATTACTGGCTCCGATTGTTTGGTTCATCGTAGAATCTAGACGGAGGCTGTCTGCCATGTCCATTCAACACAACCTCGACGAACTTGAGCGACTTATTCATCGGCCAGTTTCGTCACGGCCCGACTGGCTCAAGCATGCCCGGGAAGACGCTGAGGAACTTCTCTGGCTGGCTCATCGGGCGGGCAATGACCAAGACTTCGACCGACTCGCAGAACTGGATGAAGACGCTGCCGTTTTGATCGAAAGGATCGAACGCCGCATGGATTCCGGAGCCTAGCAAAAAAGCGGGGACCGGTTCACTGGCAGCTTTTGCACTGTCCAGCAAACCGGCCCCACGTTGCTCAACACGGCTGGCAGTCTTTCACTGCCGCTCGCCGATACTCAGTCGCTGGTCTTCACCACGTGCGGCACACCGCAGCGGTCCCAACGGATCTTGGCTTCGAAGCCACAGCAGCAGTACTCGACCTTGGTGACACCCTTCCCAATGATGGCGCAGCGGGTCGAAATGGCCGGTGCTTCACAGAGGCAACACTCTGGCACGCAAAGCGTGACCGGCACCGGGCAGCCGTCGCAAGGACTGCAGATCATCACGCAGACCTCAACCTTCGGCGGGGGCGGGCAACAGTCCTTGGCACGGTGGCAAAACAGGCCGGCATCAGCCGGCAGACTCCAGAGCCCACCGGCGACAACCGCAAGGGCGAGGAGGGAACGCTTCAAGCTCGTCATCTTACGATCTCCTTGACGATAATCGGGTTTGGGCAACTTCAGCTGAGTTTGCCGTCTCGCCATAGTTTGATTGGAAAAAACCGCTTTGCAAGGCTTTTTCTGAAACCGGCTTACCGTCTACGACGCCGGAAGATTCCACGCCGCTTGGCCCTCTCACTTGAAGGACGGCAATTCACGCAGGCTTGCCCTGCTGCTTCGGCAGCCAAACCATCCGCAAACATGCCGTTGAGCCCCTCCAGCTCCCAACCCTCGCGATAGACACGACTGACGAACTGGTTTACTTCGGGAACATTGGGGCTTTTCAACGCCTTGGCGTCCCACTCGATCCGCGTCCCTTCACCGGCCCGGAGGGCCAGATTACCGATCAAAATTGTTTCTGTGAGACGACCTGCATACCCGAAGTTGGCCATGGTGCCGGGCTCATAGTCGCCCTTGATGGTGCTGACAAACTCCCATTTCTGCCGCTGATCTCCGCCCCCCTTGAAGGGAATGCGGGGCAGGGTCTGAGCCGGCTTCTTGAACTCGGCAAACTCGCTTTCGGGCAGCAGAAAGTAGCGGGCGCCGTAGTCGTCCGGTGAAAACAGTAGGCCTTTGCTGCCAACCAGCACTGCGCCGCTGGTCTTGCGGCCCCCTTCCCGCTGCTTGGCAACCCGTTCCTGGAACGACTTGGGAAGCTGGTTGATGATGCTTTCTGGCGGCAACGCCCCGCCGTCATACCAGTGAAACCGGCAGGGGGGCAGGCCATCGCGGCTTCCAAATTCAAAAAGCAACTGTGAACTTTCGGGATAGGTCTCACCCTCGAACAGCCCGGGGTTTTTGACAGCTGTCACCGCATCAGCATCAAAGAGTTTGAGGGCCATGATCGGCATGTTCGTGGTATGGCAGGCCATGTCACCAAGAGCCCCGGTACCGAAGTCCACCCAGCCCCGCCAGTTGAAGGCGTGGTAGGCGCCCTTCTTGAACGGCCGCATTGGTGCCGGCCCGATCCAGGCGTCCCAGTTGAGATTCTCAGGCACCGGATCTTCACCGGCAGGCCGGCCCTTGCCCTGCGGCCAGACGGGACGGTTTGACCAGATATGCACCTCGGTCACATCGCCGATGGCCCCACTCCGAATCACCTCGACTGCCTCCCGCAGGCCATCTTCGCTGGTGCCTTGATTGCCCATCTGGGTGACAACGCCCATCTGTTCGGCCGTCTCCCGCATCAGCCGGGCCTCCTGGATCGACCAGGTCAGCGGCTTCTGGCAGTAGATGTGCTTTTTCATCCGCATCGCCTTGACCGCTGCAGCGGCATGGGTGTGATCGGGCGTGCTGACGGTGACGATGTCGATCTTGTCACCGAGGGCATCGAGCATCTCGCGAAAGTCAGTGAACTTGCCTGCCTCAGGAAACTCTCGTGATTTCTTGTCGAGGGTTCCCCCATCGACGTCACAGAGCCCGACGATTTTGACTCCCTGCTCGGCAATGTGGCTGGTGTCACTGCCCCCCTTCCCACCAACGCCGATGCAGGCGGCGGCAAGCCCCTGTAGGGCAGAGTCATTGGCCCGAAGCACCGGGCTCGTGCCGGCCCAGAAGCCGACGCCAGCTCCGAAGGCAGCGGTCTGACCGAGAAACTGACGACGGGAAGAGCGAGATGCCATTGAGGAATCCTTTATTCGACGAGGTGACGGTACGTTTCAAAACAGGAGTGTCTGTCGAAGCGGCTCACCGCAGTGAACGCTTAACGGCGATGGTTGTTCCCAACATGTTCACGAAGTAGGCTCGCTTATACGAAAGCTGCTGGAGCATATCACCCAAACCGTCGGGCCGTCCAAATGAAGTCGCCAATGCCGCGTCTCTTCCTGATTCTCACGCTCGCTGCCGGGCTCTCGGCGTGTTTCCCACACGCCGCTCAAGCAGGGCCAACCGAGGTCCTGCTGGCAACCGGATGCCCTATCAAGCAGCAGAGTGACGGGGCGATTGTTGACGTCGATCTCAGCGAACGCGGTGTTGACGATGCGATCGTCGATGCTCTTGCTGCACTTCCGAATCTCTCTGTGCTCCGGCTGCGTCGAACGGCGATTAGTGATTCCCAACTCAGCCGGCTCACCGGGCTGAAGCTCCGAATGATTGACCTGCGGAACACAAACACAACTGATAAGGGACTGGCGGCCCTCGGCGCGATCTCGTCGCTTGTTGACATTCAGTTGGAAAAGACCAAGGTCACCGACACTGGCATCGAGAAACTGGCTGGCCTGAAGCTCAAGAGCTTCAACGTCAATTACTGCACGAGCATCAGCAACCGGGGCCTCGCCGTATTGGCCGCCATGCCGTCCATCGAGCAACTGCAACTTGACTACACCAAGATCGACGACAAGGGCATGGCCGGCTTGGCGGGGGCAACGAATCTGAAGCGTTTGCGGATCAGAGGCCTCGATGTGACCGGTGCAGGCATTGCCCAGCTAGCGAAGCTCAAAAACCTTTCACGGCTCAATCTTCGGGACACTTCGCTCGATGACGCCGGACTGGCGGTGATTGCCACACTCCCCAAGCTTGACTGGCTCGACATTAGTGAGTGCCGACTGGCAACACCCGCAGGCATCGCACAGCTTGGGAAAGCGGTCACCCTGACCTATCTCGATCTCTGGGAGACAAAGACCGACGACGAAACCCTCGCCGCCTTTGGTGGACTGACCGGCCTGAAACTCCTGAATCTCAAGGCTACACGAGTCACGGACGAGGCGTTGCCAACGCTGCTCACCTTTACCCAACTGGTTGAACTCAACCTGGCTGGCACCCTGCTAACCGACGAAAGCTTCCTCGCCCTCGGCAAACTGCCTGCCCTCAAGAAGCTCAACGTCGCCAACACTAGCATCGGCTTCGACACGATCGACAGCCTCGCCGAGTCACGGGAAGAACTCGAGGTTGTTGAGTACGAAAACTAGTTGCACGGAAAGCTCGTGCCTTCTGCTCGACTTTCCTTGGGCGGAACGCCACAAAGCCGAGGTTTGTGACGTTCCGCTGGAGCTTATTGGCGACGTCCTGTCAACGGGTGGCATCGGGGTGGGTGTCGTTTGACGAAGCTCGGGGGTCGGCGAACGCTTGAGGAGCTCTGGGCGTTTCCTCGACGGTGCGACGAGACTTTCGCCAGCCCCAGAGCCAGCGGATTTCCTGTGACACTCGGTCACCTTGCACGCCAGTTCGGTCGCTCCCGCTCCTGGCTTCCATTTTTCTTCTTCTCGCCGATGAGGTCGGGGGTACCCCTGCCTACGAGCGAGCGCTGGAAGCAAGCGAAGCCGGGAGGGCGAACCGCAGCGGACAGGCAGTGAGCGGAGGCCACGAGGGCCGATGGGAACGTCAAGCGAGTGGGCAGGGGATACCCCCGACCGGCTGGCGAACTGTTCACCGCACCGAGGATGATTTCGTAGTTGACTCTTGGCCCATAACCGCGAGACTTTCAACGTTTCATCAGCGGTGTTCCGCCTTGGAGTGGCTGATGATCGTGGTCAGCGACCCGGAGGTTTCCGATGCAACGTTTCGATGTTGTGACCGTCGTGCTTCTGTGTGGATTAGGGGCGGGCCTTGGTGCAAACCGCAGCCTTCAGGCAGCCGAGCGGGCTGACGTTGCTGGGGCGATTACCAAGGCATCGACCTTTCTGATGGAACAGGGGCAGGAGCCTGGTGGTGGCTTTTCGCCGCAGGTTGGCCCGGCCGTGACTGCTCTCGCTCTCACCGCGCTGGTGGAGTCAGGCACACCGGCTGACCATCCGGCTGTCACCAAGGGGCTGACCTATCTGCTGTCCCACCGGCAGCCAGGCGGTGGCATCTGCCAGCCCGATTCTGCCGTCGCCAACTATGAAACGTCCATCGCATTGATGGCCCTGGTCGCCTGCAACGCCGATGGACGCCATGACGACACAATTGCCGCAGCCCGGCGGTTTATCAGCGGCATCCAGTGGGATGAAGATGAGGGCACCGAGGCAGCTGATCCCGCCTACGGTGGCGCCGGCTACGGCAGCCATAAGCGGCCCGATCTTTCCAACACGGCCTTCCTGATCGAGGCCCTGAAATCAGCCGGGGCGGGAGCGGACGACCCGGCCATTCAGCGGGCACTCATTTTTGTGTCTCGAACACAGAACCTCGAGGGGCCAAACAATACGCTGCCGTTTGCCGCCAAGAACCCCGACGGGGGCTTTTACTACACGCCGGCAAATGGCGGTGAGAGCCAGGCTGGTGAGACGCCGACTGGCGGGCTCCGCAGCTATGGATCGATGACCTACGCTGGGCTCAAAAGCATGATCTATGCCGGTGTCGCCAAGGATGACCCACGGGTCGTGGCGGCGACGGACTGGCTGAAGCGGCACTATACGTTTAAAGAAAACCCCGGTCTGGGTGCCGCGGGCCGCTACTACTATCTCCACACTGCGGCCAAGGCTCTCGATGCGCTCGGCCAGGACACCTTCAGCGATGCCGACGGCAACGAACATCGCTGGCGGGATGAGTTGGCTGCCGCCATCATCGCCGGCCAGCAGCCCGATGGATCGTGGGTGAACGACAACCCCCGCTGGCTTGAGGGCGACGCCAACCTCGTCACAAGCTACGCATTACTCGCCCTGAGCCTCTGCCGCTGACAAGGTGATGTGGCATCAGTCGGATGGGCGTTCAACGGCAGCATAGCGATCAAGCTGCTGCTGAAGCTGGGCCCGGATGGCAGCTATCTCGTCCGTCAGCGGCTGGTCGGCCACGTTCTGTTGTTCAAGGCGATCGGCTGCGACGTGATAGAAGCGGCCATCTGCGTAGAGCTTATAGCTGGCCGTCCGGGCAAAAGCCTTCCCCTGAGGTCCACCATTACGGGCATACCAGACGTAAATTGCCTCCCGATGCGGCTGTCCTTCACCGTGGAGATTGGCCAGCAGGCTGACACCATCCAGCGGCAGCTCAGCCGGCGGCAGAATGCTCGCCGCCTCACAGATCGTCGGCAGGATGTCGCTGACGTCGGCAGCGTGAGACACCACATGCCCCGCCTTAATCGCCCCCGGCCAGCTGACCACGCAGGGCACCCGGGTGCCCGCGTCCGTCAGTGACCCCTTGCCGCCGGCGACCTCACCAAAAGTCGTCCTGGTGACGATCGGCTTATCGGTGCCATTGTCACCAATGAACACCAGAAGGGTGTTCTCTCGCAGCCCAAGCGTTCGCAGGTGGGCGTCAATCCGGCCGACCATCTTGTCGACGTACCGAACCATACCGGCAAAGTGCCGGGGATCACCCTTGTAACTGGTCGACCCGAGTGCGTGAGGATCCCAGTCGGCTGAGTCGGGCGTGGGTGAGAACGGGCAATGGGTCAACACCATGGGATAATAGACAAGGAACGGGGTGTCTCGATTGCGATCAATGAAGTCGGTGATGAACCTACAAAGCAGATCGGCAGAGAAGGCACCGTTGCCGTGATCGACCGGCTTGCCATTGTGTTCGAATCTTGGGTTGGCGTACCGGGTGTCGTGGCCCTCCCATGCCCGTGGCCGGGTGTGCTGCCAGAGGAGAGCATCATCAAATCCGAAGTGCTGCGGGGCGTCAGGCTCACGGCCCAGCTGCCATTTACCAGCGATACAGGTGCGGTAGCCGGCTTCACGAAACAGGTGAGCAAAGGTGATCTGATCACGCGGAAGCAGGCCAAACCGCTGGTAGTTCCGCCGATTTGACTGGCCCGTCATCAGCTTTACCCGGGTCGGCGTGCAGATAGGCTGGGCATGAAACTGCTCAAAGCGAACGCCCTCGGCTGCCAGTCGGTCGAGTACGGGCGTCTTGTAGTCGAGGCTACCGCTGGAGCCCAGGCACTCGTAGCCGAAGTCATCGGCCATGATCAGCACCACGTTTGGACGCTTCGCGTCGGCGGCATTCGCAGAGCCAACGGCCAAAACAACACAGGCTGCAATCGCAAGAAGCACCACGCTGCGGCTGAACGCCATCTGTCACTCCTTCAGGTCAAACAGCCGTCGCAGGGCGTCGAGCAGGCCGTGGGGTGGACCGGCGTGACTCTCGCTGCGAAGAGACGCCAGCGGCGGGTGAAGCATCTTGGCGGCAAAGCGGCTGAAGGCCTGACGGATCTCCTCGCGGGCAGCCTCATCAAGCTCGGGCAGTTTGCGGAACAGCCGGTCTAGCTCAGCCTCGCCCGTCTCATTCCAGCCGGCTCGTAGCTGTTCAATAACCGGCACCGTCGAGCGATGGTGCAGGTCGCCCATAAACCGACGGGTCTCTTCGTCGATGATCGTCCAGGCCGCCGGCATCTCCCGCTGTCGACGCCGCCGGTTGGCCTCGCAGGCCTGGCCTAGATCGTCAACTGAATAGAGCCAAACCCCGGGTCGCGCACCGATGGCCGGTTCAAAATCACGGGGGACTGCCAGGTCGAGCACCACCAGTGGCCGGCCCTGTCGCTGGGCGTCGATCTGCTCAAAGGCAGCAAGGGTGACCACCGGCTCTGTCGCCCCGGTCGTGCTGACGATCAGGTCCGCGGCAACCAATTCGCCAATAAGGTCACGATAGTCGCCTGCCGTTGCCCCCAGCCGTGTGGCCAGTTCACTCGCCACACGGCTGGGGGCAACGGCAGGCGACTATCGTGACCTTATTGGCGAA
>CAZKSP010000019.1:0-19033 GCA_964555385.1 uncultured Chitinophagaceae bacterium | reverse complement strand
CTTGGCGTCGGGGTTGTTGAGGACCTCTTCGGCGGTGCCGTGGCAGAGGATCTTGCCGGCCCGCACCACATAGCTACGGTCGGTGATCGCCAGCGTCTCCCGCTCGCGATGGTCGGTAATCAGAATCGAAATACCGTCGTCCCGCAGCCCCATGATGATCTTCTGGATTGAATGGATCGTCACCGGGTCGATGCCCGTGAACGGTTCGTCCAGCAGAATGATCCGAGGCTCGGTCACCAGGCAGCGGGCAATTTCCAGTCGCCGCTTCTCACCACCAGAGATGTAGTGGGCCTTTGACTTGCGAATGCGGGTGATATCAAACTGCTCCATCAGCTCCTCGCACCGCCGCTTTCGCTCCTTTGGGCTCATGCCGATCAGTTCCATGATCGCCAGCAGGTTCTGCTCGACGGTTAGCTTGCGGAAGACGCTCTGTTCCTGAGCCAGATAGCCCATGCCGCCGTCCCGGGATCGCCTGAACATCGGCCACTTGGTGATCTCCTGATCATCCAGCAGCACCTGGCCGCCGTCGGGAATCACCAGTCCACAGGTCATCCGAAAGCTGGTCGTCTTGCCGGCGCCGTTGGGCCCGAGCAGGCCGACGATTTCTCCCTGCTGCACCTCAAAGGCGACCCCATCGACCACCCGGCGGCGGCCGTAGATCTTCACCAGTCCTTCGGCTTTCAGCAGCGACATTTTTCCTTCCCTGGCTTTTTCATCCTGCCTGTCTCAGCAGCGCTACGCGGCCTGCCCACAGGCAACCGTCAGCGGATCGGTCGCATCCTCGCGAAGTTGGGCCACGAGGGCAATCGCACTTCGCCTAGCTTTGGCAGCCGAACCGTCACATGCCAGGCCGCCGGCACCATGTGGGGCCAGAAAATCGCTACTGCCCGGCCGATCAGCAGCCGGCGGTCGACATGGTACACGTCACTCCAGAGCCGGCCGTCTTTGCTAGCAGCCGAGTTGTCGCCCAGCACAAAGAACTGATCAGCCTCCAGCGGAAATGCCAGCACCGACTTTTCTCTGATTTCACCGCGGCGACCCACCCCGACTGCTCCGATGTAATAGCCGTCCCGCAGCACCTGAAGCGACGAGACACTCAGATCGACCGGCCCGTCCGTGGCGGTCACGCTGATGCCGGCCGGTGCCAGATCGGAGGGCTCATCTTCGCCGGGCACCACCGCCATCAGTACTGGCTGCCGCTGGGCTGCCTCGTCAAATGGCGTCTCCCAGACCACCGGCTGCTCAAGCGGTACCAGCTGGTCATCGACAAACAGCCGCAGCTGGTCATCGACATTGGCAAACAGCAGCTGCCAACTACCCTGGCCCTGCACCCGGGTCTGCACTCGGTCAGTCGCACCCTCAGCCGCAGCCAGCTCGGCAATGCCGCTGGCCAGATCGATGGTGCAACGATGTCGCTGCCACCCATCAACCAGATCAAGCTGCACCACCCCGGTGGCTGAACGGCTCTCCAGCCGGCAGGCGACAGCCAGATCACCTACCCAGTGACCGTCGTGGTGAATCGCGTTGTATGCCTGAAAATCATCGACGAGATCGGGGCGGGCAGGCAGCTTAAGGCCCTGTCCCAGCCGGGCCTGCTTCCAGTCCTCGGCCACTGGCATGAAGTGACGAAACCGGAGCGTTGCCGATTCACCAGCCGCACACGAGGCGGTGAACAGACGACGCCGGTCCTCCGCCTGCCAGCGGCCACCGCGGCTACCCGGCTGGGACCAGTCGGTCCAGGCCGGCGGCCAGCCTTCGTCTTGCAGCACAGCTGCCGGATGGTCACTGTCATGCACCATCTGCAGCATCGCCCGCATGACGTGGGGCGGCTTGCGGGCAATCTGCGGTTTTCCGCTATTGCGGCTGGTCCAGATGTCACCGCCAACCAGCTGCACTGTCTCTCCCGGCAGACCGATCAGCCGCTTGATGTAGTTGGTGTCGGAGTCTTCGGGATATTTGAAGACCACCACATCCCACCGCTGCGGCTCGGCGAAGTCATAGGCGAACTTATCGACCAGAATCCGGTCACCATCAAAGGATGGATAGCGGGCGTCGTATTGAATGTTGGTCCCCTGCCCCTCAATCAGCCGCATCGTGTTGCCGCAGTTGGGGCAGGTCGCTGAGGCAATCATCTTGCCCGCGAGTCGCAGCCGGAGCATCGCCAGCTTGCCATCTTCGGCCTCGATGGCATCCAGCTGGCGTGTCGCCACTTCGCGTTGCTGAGGCCCGGCTGAGGAATCGTCGGCGAGCCGCCGTAACCGCTCAACCTCTTGGTCGAGCTTGGCCAGTTCTGTCCGCAGGGTGTGCGACTGATCGTCTTCCTCGCGGCTGGCCCCTGCCTGAAAGTTGAAGCCGCATTCGCTGCAGTCGAGATCTTTGTGCCGGCCCATCAGCGTGGGTGCCATCGACCCTGTCGGAATCACAAACGCCTCGGCCTCGAAGGCCCGCAGCAGGAGTGCCAGGAACAGGGCCACCACAATCGACTCAACCGTCTCGCGACCGGGAACCAGAGGGCCACGAACCGTGTCACTGACCCGGGGCGCGTCGGGATGCGGCGGCTGGTTGGCTTGGACCTGTTCGTCCTGAGGCTTTTCAGTGAAAGCGATCATGATCCCTCCTGCTCTGGCCCGGTCGTAACCGACCCGCTTCCAAGCGTCTCGTCCACCAGTTGCCGCACATCGGCATAGGTGAAGGGCCGGTCGAGCTCCCTGGCGGCATAGTCATCATCGAACCGCCGCAGCAGTTTGCCATCACGGCCATAGACATAGATTGCCGGTACGCTGGTCAGCTCCAGCTTTTCATAGAGCGTGTCCGAGTCTTCGCGGCCAAGCAGGTTTTCGATTGGCCCGGCCTCCACCTGATTGAGAAACTCCTGCACTGGCGGCAGCACCTCGTCGGGCGTGCCGAAGCCCTCGTAGTCAAAAGACAGCGAAAGGCAGGCAACCTGGGCACCATAGTCACGGGCCAGACTAACCAGCCCGGGAAACTCCTTCACGCAGGGGGGGCAGGAGGTGCTCCAGCAGTCAAGCACGACAAGCTTGCCTCGATGGGCGGCAATCCGCTCGAGGAGTTCGGTGTGGCTCACCAGCGAGACCGTCACAGCAGCGGCCGGCGGGCTGGCAGTTGCGGCCGGAGCAGCAGAAGAGGTCGCCGTCTCTGGCTCGGGTGTCGAGTTGGCGGCACAGCCGATCAGCACACAGATGCCCGTGGTCAATGCTGCGATTGACCATCTGGTCGCTATCATGCCCTTTCTCATGCCAGCCATGCCATCCTCCACCGGGTCACTCTTCGAGCACCTCCGCCACAAGCCGCCAGCCCAGCTGGCCGCCCCGCGGGAACTTATCCTCGCCTGCCCGGAATTTCGCAGCCGGGTCAATCTCTCCAACATCGTACGAACCTGCGGCTGTTTTGGCATCCAGCGGGTGATTGCCTGCGGGTCGGGCAAGCTGGACGAGCGAATCGCCCGCGACGGGGCCGACGCGGTGCAGATCGAGGTCCACCGCAGCCTGCCCCCGGTGCTCGATCGGCTCAAACGAGAAGGCTGGCAGCTGGTCGGGCTTGAACAGGCGACTCATTCTGAAAATCTCTTCTCATTCAAGTTTGTCAGTCGGACGGTGTTGGTCATTGGGAACGAACGCCTCGGGATCGAGCCGGAGGTGCTTACCCGGCTCGACCGGGTGGCCGAGATTCCGATGGCGGGGTTGCCCCACAGCCTCAACGCCGCCACCTCAACCGCGCTTGCCATCTATGAATATTGCCGGCAGTTTCCCGAAGGCGGCGACGGCCGGCCGGGGGCGAAGCCATGACGTTGGTGATCGGCATCGATGAGGCGGGCTACGGACCCAACCTGGGCCCCTTGGTGATCGGTGGCTCGCTCTGGCGAGTGACAGCTGAGTCCACCGAGGACGTCACTGCATCGGCAGCCGATGATCAGCTGGCCCGACTCGCCACGGCACTGGCTGACAGACAGCCCAAAGGCAGACCCCTCTGGGGCGACTCCAAAAAAATCTTCAACCGTCAGCGCGGCGAGGCGGCGGCGCTGGCCGCTCTTGAGCGAGGCGTGCTAGCAGCCGTCGCTATGACGGGCAGCCTGCCGGCAGCCGGCGGCGACCTGCTCAATACATTGGGGTTGCGGCTGCCCGCTGACGCTGCCGCCGGCTGCTGGCAGTCACTCGCTGAACAGCCACTTCCTCACACGGCCACAGTCTCAGACTGCCAGCAGTCGCAGGCTGAAGTGAGCGATAGCCTGACAGCCCACGGCATTGAACTCCTGGCCGTCGCCTGCCGCTGGGTCTTTCCGACCGCCTTCAATGCCGCCCTTGATGCTGGCCAGAACAAGTCGGACATTCTCTCGCAGGCCTCACTCGGCCTTGCCGCAGACTTGCGACGGCACGATCCCGTAGCTGTCGCCAGTATCTGCTGCGACCGGCACGGCGGCCGCAAGCGGTATGCCGGTGTGGTCTCGCACTGTTTTGATGCCGCTCGGGTTGAGCCACTGGCTGAGTCTTCCAGCTGTTCACGGTACCTGATTCACACAGACGGCCCCGCCACCACCATCAGTTTTTCAGTCGGCGGTGAGTCACAGCTGCCAGTGGCGATGGCGAGCATGACCGCCAAGTACATCCGAGAACTGGCGATGAAGGCCTTCAACCGATTTTGGACGGCGCACGCCGAGGCGGTGCGGCCAACCGCCGGCTATCCCCTCGACGCCCGCCGCTGGTGGCACGAGACCACTGCGGCGCGGCAGCAGCAGGCAATTCCTGATCACGCCCTCTGGAGACGGGCCTGACCTTGCCCCGATGCCAAACGGCATCCACAATTTGGTGCATGCCAACCCTGACAACCCAGCTCTTCATCGTTCGCCACGCCTGGGCTGAAGATCCAGGCCCCGATCTCGACGACCATGCCCGGCCGCTGACCAAGAAAGGCCGCAAGCGGTTCGAGCGATTCATCCGGCACCTGCAGTCCGATGGGCTCGAGGTCGATCTGATTGTCACCAGCCCGCTCGTTCGAACCCGGGAGACCGCCGAAATCATGGCTGAGGTGCTCGGCACGCCCCGGCTGGAAATTCATGATGCTCTCGCCCCCGCCTCCAACTGGCAGGGTATTGTCGAATGGACGATCGAAGAAGATGCCGCCCGGGTGGCCTGGGTGGGACACGCCCCCTGCGTCGGCCGGCTGGTCGCCCTTTCCATCGGCGATGGCACGGCGGCTATCCGAATGCAAAAGGGGGCAGTTGCCTCCATCCGCCTCGATGACGGCCTCGGTCATCCAGGTGAACTGCAGTGGCTGGCCACTGCCCAGCTGTTCGAAGCAGGATCATGACCGCCGAAACGGTCAATTCTCTCGCTCCCCCGGGGAAGTTCATAGCATGTCAGATCACTTCTTTGCATCGCGTCCACCAGTCGGTTGCCTGTTGATTGTCGCATGCCTGCTGCTCGGCGCCGGCTGCGCAGGTGAGGGGCAGCCGCCCGGAGAGGTGATTGAGATTGAGACGATTGAGATCATCGAACCTGATGCAGCAGCCGGGCATCAGCCCACCAACGAGTCGCCCGCCCCGCCAGAACCATCTGCCGATGCCAGCACCTGAATCACCCCGCCTGCTCGTGCCCCTTGCTGAGGTCTCAACGCCGCTGTTTGTCGGCATCGATCTGGGGGGCACCAACATCAAGGCCGCCCTCGTCGATGACACCGGGCGCATGGTCGCCTTTCATACTGAGCCAACTCGAGTGGCAGATGGGCCAGAGGATGCTGCTGCCCGGATGGGCCGCTCGGTGGGATTGCTGGCCGAAGTGGCCGGGTTGACAGCAGCTGACATCACGGCGGTCGGGCTCGGCACACCGGGTCCGCAGGATCTGGCCACCGGCGTCATGCTGAAGCCGGGTAATTTTCCCGGCTGGCAGAACGTGCCCGTTCGTGACCTGGTGGCCGCGCACTGTGGTCACGAGGTCGCCTATGCCAATGACGCCACCGCCGCCGCCTATGGCGAGTTCTGGGTCGGCTCCGGCCGAGATGACGCCAGCCTGCTGCTGCTTACCCTCGGCACCGGCGTCGGCGGGGGCATCATCATCGATGACATGGTGCTGGCAGGTGCCCACAGCCACGGCTCGGAGTGCGGCCACATCATCGTCGATTCATCAGCAGCCGCCCGGGCTTGCCCCTGTGGCCATTTCGGTCATCTCGAAGCCTACGCCAGTGCCACGGCCCTCAAGGCCCGGGCTGCTGAGCGACTGGCCGCTGGAGCCACCGGCAGCCTGGCTGATGCGGTGGCCAACCGTGAACCACTCACCCCCATCCTGATTGGCCGCGAGGCCGAGGCAGGTGATCAGTTGGCTCTCAGTCTCATCTCGGAAACAGCCGATTGGCTGGCGATCGGCATCGTCAGCCTGATGCACACCATCGACCCGGCGGCTGTGATCCTGGGCGGTGCCATGACCTTCGGCCGCGACGAAAACCCGGTCGGCCGAGCCTTCCTGGAACAGATCACGGCTGGTGTCCACCAGCGGACCTTCCCAACCCTGGCCGAAAAAACTGCTATTCGCTTTGCGACCCTCGGCGGCGATGCCGGTTCAATTGGTGCTGCCGGCATCGGCCGGCTTGCCTGGCGGCGACGGATCGGCGCCGCTCCGGTCTACAACTGAGCTGCTCCTTCACCTTCTGCCCGAAAGCCTTTCATGCCCTTCGACTGCCAGCACATCCGCAACTTCTCGATCATTGCCCACATCGACCACGGCAAGAGCACCCTGGCCGACCGGCTGCTGGAGAACACCAAGACAGTCGATAAACGGCAGCTGAAGACGCAGATGCTCGACGACATGGAACTGGAGCGGCAGCGGGGCATCACCATCAAGGCTCGGGCTGTCCGGATGGAGTACGAGCACAAGGGTGAACGGTACGAGCTCAACCTGATCGACACGCCGGGCCACGTCGACTTTCACTACGAGGTCTCCCGCAGCCTGGCCTGCTGTGAAGGGGCAGTCTTGCTGGTCGATGCCTTCCAGGGAGTTGAGGCGCAGACGGTGGCCAACGCCTATGCCGCCATTAATGAAGACCTCGAGATCGTTCCGGTGATCAACAAGGTTGACCTGGTCCATGCTCGGGTCGATGAGGTGCTGCAGGAGATGGAACAGAGCCTCTCAATCGACCCAGACGAAGTGATCCGGGCCAGCGCCAAGACCGGCATCGGTATCGACGAATTGCTGGCCGCGATCATCGAGCGGATTCCGCCGCCCCAGGGTGATCCGGCCAAGCCCTTGCAGGCGATGATCTTTGACAGCCACTACGACAGCTATCGGGGCGTGATTACCTATGTGCGAATCATTGATGGTACGGTCACCAAGGGGCAGAAGATCCGCTTCCTGAAGACCGGAGCCAGCCACGACGTCTTGGAGTTGGGCCAGTTCGTGCCCCAGCGGCGACCCTGTGACAGCCTCGCTGCCGGCCAGGTCGGCTATCTCGTCTGCAACATCAAGGACGTTGATAAGGTTCATATCGGTGACACGATCTCGGTGCCGGGAGCCGATGCCGCCCCTGCCCTGCCCGGCTATAAGCCGCCACAGCGGATGGTCTATTGCGGCCTCTATCCGTCGGAGGGTGAAAACTTTGAAGAGCTGCGGGAGTCACTGGAGCGGCTGGCAATCAACGATCCGTCGTTTGAGTTCCAGCCTGAAAGCAGTGAGGCCCTCGGCTTCGGCTTTCGCTGCGGCTTTCTCGGGCTGTTGCACATGGAGATCATCCAGCAGCGGCTCGAACAGGAAGCCGACCTCGACCTCGTCCAGACGGCCCCCAACGTCACCTATCAGCTGCTACTGAGGGACGGCGAGACGATCGAGATTACCAACCCGCAGGATGTGCCCGACACCGGCCAGATCGAGGAGTTCCGCCAGCCGATCGTCCGCTGCAACTTCCTGGTGCCAGCGGAGTTCATAGGCCCGGTGATGCAGCTGTGCAGTGATCGCCGCGGCGTCTTCCTGAAGACCGAATACCTCTCGCCAACCCGGGCGATGCTCAGCTTCGACCTGCCGCTGGCCGAGGTGATCTATGACCTGCACGACAAAATTAAGAGCGTAACTCGAGGCTACGGCACGCTTGACTACGAACTGCGGGGCTACTTTCCAGCTGATCTCGTTCGGCTGGACATTCTGGTGGGTGGCAAAAAGGTCGATGCCCTGTCAATCATCTGCGACCGTCGCGATGCCGACCGCCGGGGCCGGGCAATCGTCAAGAAGCTGCGGGGTGAGATCGACCGCCACATGTTCGAGGTGGCCCTGCAAGCCGCCATTGGCACCAAGATCATCGCCCGCGAAACGATCTCGGCCCTCCGCAAGAATGTCACCGCAAAGTGCTACGGCGGTGACATCTCCCGTAAGAAGAAGCTCTGGGCCAAACAGAAAGAAGGCAAGAAGCGGATGAAGAGCATCGGCTCGGTCGACATCCCGCAGAAGGCCTTCATGGCGGTACTCGACACCGGCGAAGAGCGGAAGTAACGCAGCCCCCAGCTGCAAGCTCACTTGCTGGGCACACGGCGTTTGCGAAGCTTTCGCAGGAACAAACGTTGCCGCTCAACTGAGCACTTCTTCAAGCCAAAACGGGACTACCTGGCAGGACCATTATGGCTCAATCATCCGACGTCGCGGCTTTTCTTCTTCACCAGCAGAATCGAGAGCAAAGTCGAACGTGTTGCTACCAGGCTTCACCTCTGCCACCAGTTCTGTTTCAGCATGATAGCGAGCAGGCAGAAGTTCCTGGCGGCCCTCTACACCAGCTACATCGCCTTCTGCCGGGACGCCCTGAATCGCTGATGTAATCGACACCCGATGCTCACCATATTCGGCACCATTCTCAGCGTTGGTGTAACGGAGTCGATATCGTCCTTCAGCGTCGGTTTGCCCAACGGATGCACGCCCCTGGGCTGGAGAAAACGTAACCGTCGCATTCTCCAGGGGCTGCCCATCAAGTGTGATAACGCCCTGCACGTCACCTGTCTTATACTTCGAACAGCCTGTCAGAAGCCCAGTTCCCAAAATCGCCACAGTACACACAAAGCCCATCAATTTTCTGTCGATCATTCAGTAGCACCTTCTGAGAAAACCCAAGAAATCTATCGTTCACCATGAAAACAGAGACAGCCCAGCGCCGTCATGCACCATCAGCCCCCTAAGGGGTCGCAGAGACCGATGCCGCTCTCCGCGAACAAGCAAGTTCAGGTCGATGACAACCTTAGATGTTGCCGTCGGCGATTCCAACAAACGCTTCGAGTGGACTGTCGATCATGTAAGGAGAGTTTTGGAGGTTCTGGATGGTTTCCTGAACAAACTCCACACTCCCATCCAACAGCAGAAACTGTGCACCGCCCGGATGCATGCTGCTGGGGTTTTGGTTTCGGTCGGAACTATTCCCCGTCAACACTGGGTTGATCTGGTGTCGGACCGAAAAACTAATCGTGAGCAACCCCTGATTCCACGCCGCGTTGCCAGAATCCTGTGCTGAAGGACCTGCTCCGTTGGCATCACGAACTGCCCAGAAGGTTCCAGCGCATTGCCGATAATTGGAGCTCTGTGGCTGGTACACCCGTTCGCCGGCAGCAAAGGTCTTGCTCAAACCATCCGTGACGTCTTTGGGCTTGATCTTGCTGTCTCGGAAGAAGGCACCCGTGGCTCCGCTCGTGCCACCTGATGGATTTGAGGTCTTGCCCTGACGAACATTGATGTGGTTGTTACTCACAACATAGTTCGAGAGAGGCAGCCCGTAGTTGCCACTTCCACTCGTTGTTCCCTTTGCAATTGCGTAGCCTGGATCGGTGCCAGAAACGAAAACCCCAGGGCCGATATCAGACGGGCAACGAAACGTGGGGACTTCGGTCTGAAAGACTCCCTGGTGGGCCGACATCGATGCGGATGGGTTCAGGGTGCTTACTTCAAGCGTGTCGTATGCCGTTTGCATTTCCATATATGGGGCAATCATCGCTGTCCACGACCAGTACCCCATGTTGTCCCACTTGGTGGCAATATCCTTGTAGGCCGGCGGAAAAGCCCGCATGGAATCAAGGTGGTTGTGCATCCCAATGCCAATTTGCTTGAGCTTGTTGACACAGGCACTGCGACGAGCCGCTTCGCGTGCCTGCTGAACGGCGGGGAGCAGAAGGCCCACCAAGACTCCGATGATGGCAATCACCACGAGTAATTCAATAAGCGTAAATGCCCGCCGGCATGCATGGGTGTGTGTCATGAAAGTTACTCCACTGTTTTTAAAAAGTTACGAAAATCCCACGAAAATCCCACGAAAATCTAACACAATAAATACGCCGATGCCACTGAAAAAACTGTCGAGACCCGGGGTCACGAGCACGAATGCGGTCGCTGTTCATCCGGAGATGTGGGGAAATCAGGATGGCCCCAGACGATCAGCCAAACGCTTAAAAAGGCATTTCAACACCAGCCGCTCGCCAATCGACGACGCGGGCAGCTTCGAGATCGAGTCTCGGATCATCACCGATAAGAAGCAGTTCCGATGGCTTTCGGCAGAGTTTTTTCTCAACTTCTCTGAAGAACTCGGGGGCTGGTTTTCGCCAGCCAAGTTCGGATGAGACAAAGACCCGATCGATGCCAACAAGCGGCTCGACCAGATTGGCGAGGGGCTTGAGCCGCCCATCGAAGTTGCTGGCAACGGCCACCTCGAGCCCAGCCTCACGGGCCGACGCAAGCAGCCGGCAACCAGCAGGCACTGGCTGCCAGGCTTCGGGCCGACCGAAGTGATCCCAGAGTTCAGCGAAGATTGCTACGGACTCGGGAACCTGCTCAAAAACCTCCTCGACGATCAGCCGCCAGCGGTCATGCTCCCGCTGCCGACTCGTGGCGAAGGCGGGGCTGGCAGCGGCATCGGCCGCCTCTTGCCGAGCCCAGGCCTGCGAGAACCGCCTGGCGATCTCCGGCTCGGCCAGCTCCACCCCCTGCCGCCGCCCAGCAATCTGATAGGCCCGGGCAACACTGGGAGCCGGCTCGATCAGGGTTCCCACCACATCGAAAACGACGGTACGAATACCACTGAACAGATCCGTTGTCCGGGCATCGAGTGTGGCAGTCGGCATAAAAACCTCCTCTGGAATTTTCCATTGGAAGCATAGACCCACCAATCCAGCCGGGGATGCCACCGCCGCCCGAACGGCCACTACCGCCGTGAAATCAGCCCCAAATCGAGGCCGAATACAAACAGCATCAGCGACAGCAGCAGCAGCAGCCCCAGGTAGGACAGCCCCTCGACGACCTTCTCACTCGGCGGCTTGCCCCGCACGAGTTCGTAGAGCAGAAACACCATGTGGCCACCGTCGAGCACCGGAACCGGCAGGAAGTTGATCACCGCCAGATTGGCACTGAGCATCGTCAGGAACAGCAGCAGCCGGCCCAGCCCCTCCTCAGCCGACTTTCCTGCCTGCTTGGCAATTTCAATCGGCCCACCAAGCAGCCGCGGGCTGATCTGATTGCTGGTGACCTTTTGAAGAAATCGGTAGACCACCGAGAGATCCTCGCCGGTCTTGGCCAAGCCCTTCGAGAGGGCCGCCCCGACCGAGCCAGCCTGCACCAGCCGGTAGACCGGCCTGAAGATGAGGCCACGATCGACCACGAAGACAGTGTCGCTTGCGACCGGGGTCAGCTCAACATCGCGGGCCAGCCCGTCAGCTGCCGCCACTGTCAGGCTCAACCGCGTGTCGTCGGGTGACTGCTGCAGCATGGCCATCACGAAAGGCCAGCTGGGTGACGTTGGCGAAAGCTCAACCCCCTGATCATTTGGGCTGGCCTCTTCGCCAGCCTTGAGAAAGCGGGCCCGGGTCACGGTGTCGCCCGGCTGGATACCGGCTCGGGACGCTGGTGAGTCAGCCGCCACCGCGAGTACCCGAGACTCGACGGTGAAGGCAACCCCGAGGCTCGAGAGTGCCGCCGGGCTCTGCGGCCACCGCGCCTCCTCAATCCAGCTGACCTCGCGGGGCGTCAGTTCCACCATTTCTGTGACGGCCTCTCCTGCTTCGTCGCGTTCAGCATCAGCTCGAATCAGTCCCAGCGATACCGAACTGCCGGCCCGCTCCCGCAGCCGGGCGTCGAGGGTAAGCGGGTTGCCAATCGGATCACCGTCGAGGCTCACCAAGCGGTCACCGGCGCGAATGCCGGCTGCTGCTGCCGGTGAATCGGCCTGCACGCTGGCAATCGGGCCGGACGCCATGACCAGACCCGTCTCCCGCCGCGGCTGCCGGGGAAGCACAATGTCGATGTCGGGGCCGCTCGTACCCCGCCGCACTCCGAGCGTCACATTGGTATCTGCCTGACGGGACAGCGCTTCGATCAACTCGGCGTAGGTCGTCACCTGGTCGCCATCGACCGAGACGATCGTGTCGCCGGGCTCGAATGCTGGCGTTGCCGACGCGGCCGCCCCCGGTAGGCCCGGCTCAAGATCATCCGGCAGGGTTATCGAAAAGGGGCTCGTCACCCCAACAGTGGGAATCCCAAGGTCGGTGTCGGGATAGAGCGTGAGCGTCCGTTCGGTGCCAGCCGTCGGTCGGAAGACCGTGAAGTCGACGCCCTGCTTGGGATCGCCAAGCGTGACCCCCTTTTGCAGATCGGTGAAAACCGGGTCGGCCTTGCCGCCGATGGCGACGATCTCGTCTCCAGTCCGCAGGCCTGCCCGCCAGGCTGCCCCACCGGGACGGACGCTTGAAACCTCGCAGGTCAACTCCTCAACGCCCAGTCCGAAGGCCCAGGCTGCCAGCAGCACGGCGAAGATCACATTCATGATCACACCAGCCGAAATGATGGCCATCCGTTCTGGCACACTCTGGGCTGGGTAGCTCCGGGGGTCCCAGGCAGGATGCGGATCAGAGGTCGGTTCGGCAGGCAGGTCACCCGACTCGATCAACGCCTTCGCCCGTTGGGCCTCGGCAGCGGCAGCAGCCGGGTTGTCATCCTGGCCCAGCATCTTCACATAGCCACCCAGCGGTAACGCGCCGATGCCATATTCCGTCTCGCCCCACTGAAAGCTCACCAGCTTCGCGCCACCGATATCAAAGCCGATGTAGAACTTTTCGCACTTCACGCCGCAGGCCTTGGCGACCAGAAAGTGACCGAGTTCATGCACGAAGATCACGAAGCCGAGCCCCAACGCCACCTGCAGGATCGTCAGCCAGTTAGCTGGCTCCAGCATCCACAGCCCCAGCATCGCGATCATTGGCAGCACTGCCATCATCGGTTCATCCACGTTCGCACTTCCTTTCTGGCCCAGGCATCGAGCCCGAGAATATCATCGAGTGAGGGGTCGGCCTGAAATGGATGCTCCGCCACCGCCCGCTCGCAGAGTTCAGCAATCTGCGGAAACCGCACCGCTCCATCAAGGAACGCCTGCACGGCCTCCTCATTAGCCGCATTGAGGACCGCCCCAGCCGTGCCACCGCGGGCGGCCACTTCGTGCCCCAGCCTCACTGCCGGAAACCGCTCCAGGTCGGGCGGTTCGAAGCTGAGCTGTTGGGTGGCGGCAAAGTCAAACCGGCGAGCCGGTCCAGCATATCGCTCAGGATAGGCCAGAGCGTATTGGATCGGCAGCTTCATATCAGGCGGTCCGAGTTGGGCGATCACCGAGCCGTCGGCATATTCCACGAATGAGTGAACGATCGACTGTGGATGGACCACCACCCCCAGCTTCTCACCCGGTAGGTCAAACAGCCAGCGGGCCTCGATCAGTTCCAGCGCCTTGTTCATCATCGTGGCCGAATCGATGGTGATCTTGGGGCCCATCGACCAGGTTGGGTGGTTGAGGGCCTCTTCTCGGCTCACGTCCGCCAGACTCGCGCGGCTGCGAGTCCGAAATGGGCCGCCACTGGCCGTCAGTACCACCCGCCGGACTTCATCGTGACAACCGCTTCGTAGCGCCTGATGGATCGCTGAGTGCTCGCTGTCAACCGGCAGAATCTGACCGCCAGTCTTAGCCGCCAGCCGCATCACCAGCGGGCCGGCCATGACCAGGGTTTCTTTGTTGGCAAGCGCCACGGTCTTGCCGGCGGCTACCGCCGCCCAGGTGCTGGCCAGGCCAGCCGCCCCGACGATCGCCGAGACCACCAGATCGACCTCTGAGCTGGCGACCAGTTCAGCAAGTCTTTCGGGGCCAACCACAAGCTCGGTGCCGGGAGGCAGGGCAGTTGCACCAATCGAAGCTGCTGCCGTGGGATCAGTCACGACCAACCACCGGGGCCGACAGGCCGCTGCCTGCTCAAGCAACGGCCCGACACTCCGGTGACCGCAGAGCAGATGGGGCCTAAAGCGACCATCTGAGGCAGCGATCACCTCAAGCGTGCTGCGGCCGATGCTGCCGGTGGAGCCGAGCACCGCCACCCGCCGGGGCCGGTCGGCAGGTGCCGCGGGGCGGTCGGGTGGCATCATGGACGAATCAATCGAGGGGGCAGCTGGCAACGGAAACCGTTCGAGAACGGCACCCAAAGTGTATGCCCCAGGCCCGGACGATGCCATCGAAGCCGTTTGTCGGCGGCCCGTCCGCTGCCTACGATGGAAGACTAGGTTGGTTGCACAATTCAGCAGTCTGGTAATGGGAACGCATGACGCAGCAAAACAGAGAGCGGGATTCGGGGAAACGCGGCTCCGACCGGAAACAGTCGTTCGGTAGCTCGAACATGATCTGGACGCTGATCGCCGTGGCCGTGGCGGGCCTGTTTGCCGCCAGCCTGTTCGGTGGCAGCCAGGAAGTACAGCTGTCGTACAGCGACCTGGAACGGCTGATCCGGGCAGCGGGGGAACGGCAGGACCCCAGCGATCCCCCCCGGTTTGTCGAGGTTGTCACTGGCAAGACAGCCGACGGCTCATCGGTTGTCTCGCGATTCAGCTCGATTGACGCAGTCGTTATCGGAGCCTTCGAAGTGACCGGCACTGTGCGGAAGGTGCCGCCGCGGACCAGCGAGGCCCGCGGACCGCTGCGGCCACTCGACGATGGCCGACTGACTGCTGACGGAAGTGGCCCTGGTGAAAAAATCCTGTTCCGCACCGCCAAGCTGCCGAGTGAAAACTCAGAAGGCCAACTCTCAAAACTGCTCGACGCCAATAATGTTGATTATCGCTATGAAGACCCGCCCAGCCCGTGGCGGAACTGGATGCCGATGCTGGTGCTGACCGGTCTCTTTGGCCTGGCCTTCTTCCTGATGATCCGCCGGGTCGGCGGAGCGGGTAGCCCGATGGCCTTTGGCCGCAGCCGCGGCAAGATGTATGCCCAGGAAGACCTTGGTATCACCTTCGATGACGTCGCCGGTATTGATGAGGCGGTCGAGGAACTCCGTGAGGTCGTCGAGTTCCTGCGCAGTCCCGAAAAATACCAGGTGCTTGGTGGCCACATCCCCAAGGGCGTGCTGCTGGTCGGCCCTCCCGGAACCGGCAAGACGTTGCTTGCCAAGGCGATTGCCGGCGAGGCGGGAGTGCCCTTCTTTGGACTCTCGGGCAGTGACTTTGTCGAGATGTTTGTGGGCGTGGGCGCTGCCCGGGTTCGCGACATGTTCCAACAGGCAACCCAGAAGAGCCCCTGCATTATCTTCATCGACGAACTTGATGCCCTCGGCAAGACCCGCGGATCGAGCGTGGTAGGTGGCCACGATGAACGTGAGCAAACCCTTAATGCGCTCCTGGTTGAGATGGATGGCTTCGGCAGTAACTCTGGGGTGATCGTGATGGCCGCCACCAACCGGCCGGAGACCCTCGACCCAGCCCTGCTGCGACCCGGCCGGTTTGATCGGCACGTGCTGGTGGACCGTCCTGATGTACGCGGACGGGAGGCGATTCTGCGGGTGCATGTTCTCAATGTGAAGCTCGACCCCCGGGTCAACCTCGAGCAGATCGCTCGGATTACCTCCGGGTTCTGTGGGGCCGACCTGGCCAATCTGGTCAATGAGGCGGCGTTGCTGGCAGCCCGAAATGACAAGCCTTCTGTTGGCATGGATGAGTTCAACGAGGCTGTCGAGCGGGTAACAGCGGGGCTCGAAAAAAAGAAGCGGGTGATTCACGAAGACGAAAAGAAGCGGGTGGCCTACCACGAGGCGGCTCATGCCCTGGTCGCCTACTCGCTGCCCAACACCGACCCGATCCACAAGGTGTCGATCATCCCACGGGGGCTGGCAGCCCTCGGCTACACCATGCAGCGGCCGGAGGATGACCGCTACCTGCTCACGCAGAGTGAACTTGAAAGCCGCATCCAGGTGCTGCTGGCCGGGACGATTGCTGAGGAGATGGTCTACGACGATGTCTCGACCGGTGCCCAGAACGATCTTGAGCGGGCCAGCGAGATCGCCCGCTCGATGGTGATGGACTATGGCATGAGCCGGCTGGGCCGGGTGAACTACCGCGAGAGCCAGCGGTCGCCATTCCTGACTGGTGGCGGGGCTGATCTCGGCTCCAGCCGCAGCCACAGCGAAGAGACCGCCCGGGAAATTGACGAGGAGGTCCGACGGATCATCGACACCTCGATTGAACAGGTCCGACAGATTCTGGAGACCCGTCGGGCGTCGCTGGAAGCAGTCACCAGCCGACTGATCGAAGCGGAGGTAATTGACGGCCTCGATCTCAAGGAAATCGTCGAGACCACCAGCGGCAAGCCCCAACTGGTGCCCGGCACCGCAGCCGAACGCCGAGCCGGCACCACGACCAACAAAGCGGCCCCAGAAACCGAGGTCGAGCCCCCCGCCGACGCTGCGGGACAATAGCTGGCAGCACAACCGACACAACTGGCACTGCCTGCCAGATCGTGCAGGCTGCTGCAGTCTGGGAAACTGGCCGGTCGATGCGTTCTGGAGAGGAGCGGACCGATGGTGTGTTCGTAGCAGCAACGCCCAGTGAAGTGAGTGGTGTCGCGATGTGGAAAAGCATGTTTCTGGCGGTCGGAATTTTTGCCACCCTCGTTGGCATCGAACTACTATTCGTTGATTCCGCTGTGATCTCGCCCCTTACCGGCGGCGGCAGCCGAACGGTGGCGGCCCCGGAATGGGCCCCTTGGCTCCTGATTTCGGTCGGGGCGATCACTATTTTGAATCTCTGTACCCTCCCTCGAGGGCTGATCAAGGAGTGATTGGCCGGCGCGGTTCTGGGAAATCAGCGTCACCTTCGCCCACAGTCCCAGATGACCAATACCCACACCACACCTGCTCACGACACCGTGCTCTACGACGGTCAGTGCCGGTTCTGCCGCAGCCAGATCGGCATCCTCAAACGGCTCGACTGGTGGCACCGGTTGCAGTTCACTTCCTTGCACGACCCCAGCGTCGCAGCGGACTTTCCCGAGATTCCGCTTGCCCGGCTGCACGAAGAGATGGTGGTGGTGGATCGAACCGGGCGGGCCCGTGGCGGCGCCGAGGCAGTGCGATACCTGTCGCGACGGCTGCCACCGCTATGGCCGTTGGCGGCACTGCTGCACATTCCCGGATCGCTGCCGCTCTGGAGATGGCTTTATGGATTTGTCGCCAAGCGGCGGCTGCTGATCGCCGGCCGATGTGACGATGGCAGCTGCCGGCTGCCGTAGTCTGGGCGACTCTTGGTCACTCTTCAGCGCGGCCAAAGAACATCAGGTGCTGCCAAGGCAGCTTGTCGAACTCCCGCACCAGCGTGAAGCCGTTGGGCTCAAGCTCACGCTTGACCTGGGCCTTGGTCATCTTATGCAGCGGTTTGATCGGCACGGCCGGATCTTCACCGCGAAACTCGGCCAGGACGATCTGGCCGGTAGGCCGCAGGCTCTCGCGAATCCGGGCCAGCATCAGTTCGGGGTGCGAGAACTCGTGATAGACATCGACGCAGAAAACCAGATCGACCTCACCCGATGGCAGTCGCGGATCCATGACCGTGCCGAGGACAGGGCGAATGTTGAAAAGCTTCGCCTGCCGGGCGCGAACCACCAGCAGCCGAAGCATTTCGGGCTGGATATCGACAGCATAGACAGTCCCCTCGGGGCCGACCCGACGGGCCAGCTCAAGCGTGTAGAAGCCGTTCCCGCAGCCAAGGTCGCAGACGGTCTGCCCCGGCTTGAGCTCGAGCGCCTCAAGTAGCATCCGGCAGTCTTCTTCTCGCTGCCGGCTCTCCCGCACCAGCCAGGGGGCCCCGGTGTAGTGCATCGTCTGGGCGATCTCGCGACCCAGATAGTGCGTCCGCGGTGGCGGGATTTCGGCACTGCGGTCAATCCGCAGATCGATCTGGAGGGGACGGAGGGGGCGGTCGGTATCTGGCTCAGCAGCTGGCAGTGAAACCAACGAACCGAGCAGCCACCAAGACAACGCAAGCCAAGTAGGAAATGCAGTCGTATTCATGCCTTCCAGTCTATAGCCGCCGAATGCTGTGCCGCCAATCGAGCCATCAGGCAGCGTTGTACCGTGGCTGTTCCAGCAGCGGCACGCCAGCAACGTCAAAGCAGCTGACAATCGTGATGCCGCAGCGGCTGGCATAGGCAGCCAGCTGCTCACGATCGACCAGAATCGTCTTGCCCGCCTCGATAGCCAAGACCTTCCCGCCAGCAGCTCGGATCGACTGGAGCGTACCGATGCCGATGGTCGGCATATCGAACCGTTCATCCTGCTGTGGCTTCGCCACCTTCACCACCGTCATCCCTCCGGAGCGACAGAGTTGCCCGGCGCGTTTAATGCAGGCATCGGTTCCCTCAATCGCCTCCAAGGCCAGCGGCGCCCGATTCTTTACCACCACCGTCTGGCCGATGTCGAGCCGGCCCAGCTCCTTTGCCAGCTTCCAGCCAAAGGCAACGTCGGCCATCCGCTGCTTCGAGAGCGGCCGGCCAGCCAACACGCCACCAGTGGCCAGTAGTTCGGGGGCGAAGTCGGTCGCCGGGCAGATCCGCACCCCAGCCCGCTCGAAGGCAGTAGCAATCGCCCCGAGCAACGAGTCATCGCGGTTGTCCTTCCGGCGGCTGACGACATGCGGCCAGAAGGTCTTCAGCCCCTTCCAGTCGGGCAGATGCCGCAGCCAGCCGAACCGGCGAAAGAGTTTCTTTTTGTGGATCTTCC
>CAZKSP010000018.1:9096-19549 GCA_964555385.1 uncultured Chitinophagaceae bacterium | reverse complement strand
CAGCGCTGCCGGTCTTCGCGAGCATGGCCGACGGTGGGCGGACAAAGTACTGCCCTGGCTGCAGCAGCAGTGGACCAAGCCGCGCGACGTCAATGGGGGAACGCGGTGGACTGACTACGCCGAGCTTGCTGAGTGCCACAGTATCGGCTGGGTAAAGACGCACGTTGTGCAGCCGGCTGATACCAACCGCTGGGATGGTGTGCTTGACGAGGCCCAGTGGGGGAGGCCGTCACCGCGGCAAATCCTCACGAGAAATTGGGACTGGCACATTAGCGATGACCGCTGGCAAGAGGCTGTCGATCGGCAGGGCGAGGGGAGCCGGGAAGAGGTGCAATTTGATCTGTGGCTGCCGGAGAACCTGTCGCTGGCCCGGGGCATCGTCGTTATTTCTGGTCACGGTAGTGGCGAGACATTGTTCCGGAGGGCCGACCTCAGGGCACTCGCAAAGGAACTCGATCTGGCACTCTTCAAATTCGTTGGCAATCCGCTGCAGCGAGGGTTCTGGCCTCAGCAGTTGCTCTTCGACAGGCTGCGACTTTTCGGGGAACGAACCGGTCATCCGGAGCTTCAGCATACCCCGCTCTTTCTCTACGGTCACTCAAACGGCACGGGCTTCTCTGCGGTCTTTCCGGCCTATCGGCCTGACCGGGTCTGGGCCTGGGTGTCGATGCGGCCCGGGATTACTTTTCAGGTCTACCAGCCCGATGCCGCAAACGTGCCCGGGCTTGTGATCTTTGGCGAAGATGACCATTTTTTCGCCCGCCCTTCGCAAGCCGAAAACCTCGCGGTGGTGCCGACGTTGCGGAAGAAGCACCAGGCCCTCTGGAGCATCGCCGTTGAACCGAAGACCGGCCACGGCCCAGGTGAGAAGACTTGGCCGCTCGTCCTCTCATTTCTGCGGCACACCCTTGCCGCCCGAGTACCCGTACCTTGCGGCTGTCGTGCAGGGCCAGTCACGCTCAGGAAACTCACCCCCGAAGATGGCTTCTTCGGCCAAAATTGGAACGTTACGACTGGGGGCTATCAAGAACTACCGTTCGCAGCTGGAAAAGCCTTTGAGGGTGACGCAGGTGTTGCCTCCTGGCTGGTGAACGCTGCGTTTGCCGCAGACTGGCAGGCATTTCAGCGGGACGGTGAGATTCCGGTGTCGACCGCCGACTAGCACGCTTGCACTTTTGCCTGCAGCAGAAGCGTTCCTCAAAGTGCGGGTGAATCCGTAGGGTCGTCAGCTAGTTGCTCCGATCGTCACCGGTTCAATCTGCCAGGCCTGCCGCCGGTAGGCCAGCGGCGTCAGGCCGGTGTATTTCTTGAACGCCCGGGTGAAGTGGCTTTGGTCATAGAAGCCGCAAGCCTGCGCAATTGTGCCGACTGCGTCATTCGATTCGGTTAGCTGCCGTCGTGCCAGTTGCAGCCGCAGCCGCATCACATATTCGCTGGGGCTCATCCGGAACAGCCGGCGGAATTCTCGCTGGAGCTGACTGGTTGAGAGGCCTGCCCGCTTGGCCATTGCTGGAACGCTGACGGTCTTACGGCACTGTTTCAGGGCATGCTCAAGGGCCGGAGTCAGCCGCTGATAGTCGTGAGGGGCGTAGCCAGGCTGGTCGATTGGCCGCAGGATGCCGGCCAGACCGATCACCGTGCCCCGGTCCCCTATCAGCGGAATCTTGGTGCCGAGATACCACCGCGGCATGCCGGAGTGATGCGGCACCAGCCAGGCCTGGTCGCGAACCGGCTGCCCCGAATCAATCACGCGACGGTCCTCAGCCACATACTCCGCAGCAAGCGCTGGCGGATGAAAGTCGAAGTCGCACTTGCCGACAAGTTCGGCCGAATCGCGGCAGCCATGCAGCCGCAGGAAGGTGCGATTGGCCTGGATGAACCGGCTCTGCCGATCCTTTACAAAAAATGATGTTTCGGGCAGGGCGTCGAACAGGGCCAGTACCTGGGCCGAATCGAAACGATTGTCATCGTGTTCAGCGGGCGACATGGGATTTATTGGAGAGAAGCGGATCACAGCCTGAAATCGCCTGTGCATCATTTTTACAAAAAAAGGTTGCTGGTGTTCTAGTCTTTCGAAATGCTGTCAGCTATTCATTAAAAGGCAGCGTTTCCGCGTGAGTGCCTGCCGGGAAAGGCCTAGGTCGATTCCGCTCTTGGGAGCATGAGATGTTTGAATTCCGCAGTCCCCACGACCGGGCCCTTCTCTGCGGGCCGGGTCCATCTCGCCGTGACTTTTTGCAGGTTGGAAGCTTGGCAGCGGTCGGGCTCTCGCTTCCGCAATATGCACGGGCCGCAGCTGAGGGGAAGGTTCGGCCCGGCTGCGAGGACCGCTCGTGCATCATGATCTTTAATCTTGGGGGGCCGAGCCACATCGACCTCTGGGACATGAAGCCCGATGCACCGACTGAGATTCGTGGTCCCTTTCAGCCAATCCGCACCAAGTCGGATGCCTTTGAGCTATCAGAGCTGTTACCCAAGCACGCGGCGGTGGCCGATCGATTCTCGCTGGTGCGGTCTTGTCGGCATGATGGTGCCGCGGTTCACGATGCCGGCTGGCAGATGCTCCAAACCGGGCGGCGTTTTTCCGGTGGAGTGCAAACCCCGCATGCCGGTAGCGTGACCGCGTATCTGCTTGGTCGTCGGAGTGACCTGCCGGCCTTTGTTGTGTTGCCGGAACTAATGGGCCGCGGCGGCGGAAACCTGCCCAACGGTCAAGCCGGTGGTTTTCTTGGTAAAGCGCACGATCCCTTCGCCCTGATGGCCGACCCCTCGCAGCCAAAGTTCCGGGTGCCCGATCTGCTACCGCCTGACCAGATCAGCGTGGCCCGGCTTGATCGGCGGAGAAAGATGCGGTCCCTCGTTGAGGAGGCCACCAAGGCTTTCGAAGCCAGCGAAGACGCCCGGCTGCTCGATGAAAACTTCCAGTCGGCCTATCGGCTAATGACCAGCACTCAGGCCCGCGAGGCCTTTGACCTTTCGAAAGAGCCCAAGGCCATTCGTGAGCGATATGGCATGAATCGCTTCGGCCAGTGCTGCCTGCTTGCCCGCCGGCTCGTCGAAAGCGGCGTGCGGTTCATCACGATCAACACCTTTCTTACCGTCTTCGGTGAGACCACCTGGGACATTCATGGCTCAAAGCCGTTCACCTCAATCGCCGGCATGAAGGAGATCGTTTGCCCAATGTATGACCAGGCCTACTCAGCGTTGATTGAAGACCTGGCCCAGCGGGGCATGCTCGACGATACCTTGGTTGCCGGATTGTCAGAGTTTGGCCGTACGCCGAAAGTGAACCCGGCTGGTGGTCGTGACCACTGGCCGCAGTGTTTCACCTGCTCATTCGCCGGCGGCGGGGTGCAGGGTGGACAAGTTGTTGGCGCCAGCGACACCATCGGCGGCTTTCCGGCCGAACGGCCGGTCGGGCCAGGGGATCTCGTCGCCACGATCTTTCACAGCCTCGGCCTCGACCACACCGACCACCTACCGGGACCGGCCGGCCGGCCCTTCGCCCTCACCGACTTTGGCACCGAGCCGATCCACGAGCTTTTCACCTGAAGGGGGCTGTCCCGGGGATTCTCGTCGGGAACCGTTTGTTTCATGATTCGCAACCACTGCATTCGTCTGCTCTGCGTTCTGGTCACGATCTGGCTGGTCGGCCTGTCGCCCGCCATTGGCCGGGCCGAGCAGGCAGTCCGTCCCGTCAGCTTCAACCTCGATGTCATTCCGATTCTGTCCAAAGCCGGCTGCAATGGCGGCGGTTGTCACGGAGCTCTGGCAGGCAAGGCGGGCTTTCGGCTATCGCTGTTTGGCTATGACCCGGGAAGCGACTATCTGGCGATTACCCGCGATGCCCGTGGTCGGCGGATCGATCTCAGTCAGCCAGGGGCCAGTCTGCTCCTGACCAAGCCGACCACGGCGGTGGCTCACAAAGGTGGCAAGCGGCTCGAACTTGCAGGGGATGACTACAAGCTGTTGGCAGCCTGGATTGCCGCGGGTTGTCCGGGACCGCAGTCAGGCGAAAAGACGCTGGTGGGAATCGCAATGGAGCCGGCCGAGGCGGTTGTAAAAAAGGGCGATGAGGTCACCTTTCAGGTCACCGCCCGCTACAGCGACGGCTCAACCCGCGACGTGACTCACTGGTCCAGATTCACCTCAACGGATGCCACAGTTGCAACGGTCACTGCCGATGGTCAAGCGGAGCTGATTGGTCACGGGGCTGGAGCGGTGACGGCCTGGTATTCCTCGCAGATTGCCGTGGCCCGGGTTGTTGCACCGTTTGACCACGAGATTAAAGCAGCCGTTTTCGCGGCGGCTCCCCGGGCCAATCTAATTGACGACCATGTGCTGCAGCAGCTTGCGCAGCTGCGGCTGGAGCCAGCACCTGCCTGCGATGATGCCACCTTCATCCGGCGGGCCTTTCTCGACACCATTGGACGACTGCCAACGGCGGAAGAGGTTCGTGACTATCTGGCTGATCGCGCACCACAGAAGCGTCGGCGGCTGGTCGACCTGCTGCTGGCCCGGCCTGAGTTCGTCGACTATTGGACGTATCGCTGGAGCGATGTCTTTCTGGTGACCGGCAGGAAGCTGCGGCCCGCCGCTGTGCAGGCCTATGCAACATGGATCCGCGACCGCGTTGCCGAGAACACGCCCTGGGACGAGATGGTGCGGCGGGTGGTAACCGCCACCGGCTCAAGCACAGATAACGGGGCAACTAACTTCTTTGCGGTTCACCAGGACCCCGAGACGATGGCCGAGAATGTGAGCCAGGCGTTTCTGTCGCTATCCATCAACTGTGCGAAGTGCCACAACCATCCGCTCGAAAAATGGACCAACGACCAGTATTACGCCTTCGCCAATCTCTTTGCCCGAGTGCGGGCAAAGGGCTGGGGAGGGGATGCCCGCAATGGTGACGGCAAACGAACAGTCTTCGTGACGACCCGTGGCGATCTGCTGCAGCCGAGGACCGGAAAACCCCAGCCCCCAGCGCCGCTCGATGGTGAGCCACTTGATCCGGCCGCCCCGGATGACCGGCGGCATGCCTTGGCCGCCTGGTTGACCGATCCGGGTAACCCTTCCTTCACCCGCTCAATCGTCAACCGGGTCTGGGCCAACTTCTTTGGTATTGGCCTGGTCAACCCGGTCGATGACATGCGGGCAAGTAATCCGGCCAGCAACGAGCCTCTGCTCGCAGCTCTCTGCGACTTTACGGTTGAGCATGGCTATGACCTTAAGTCGCTGATGCGGCTGATCCTCTTGTCGGAGACCTATCGGCGGTCGAGTGAACCGATGCCGACCAATCAGGCCGATAACAAATGGTTTGCCCGCACGTATCCCAAGCGGTTGATGGCCGAAGTTTTGGCCGACGCCATCAGTGACGTCACCGGTGTGCGGGATAGCTATACCGAGATCGTGTTGTCAGATGGATCGACACAAAAAGCAGACGGCTATGAGGCCGGCACCCGGGCCCTCGAGCTCCCCGATTCGGCAGTAAAGAACTATTTCCTCAAGACGTTTGGCCGCAACACCCGTGAGATCACCTGCGAGTGCGAGCGGTCGAATCAGCCGAGTCTTGTGCAGGTGCTGCATCTGGCCAATGGCACGACTGTTAATGACAAACTGGCGGCCAAGGCGGGCTGGGTGACACAGCTTCTTGCCACCGACCCGAAACCCGAGGTGATCGTCGAGGAAGCCTGGCTGCGAACATTGAGCCGCCCGCCGCGGGAGGCGGAGAAAAAGCAGTTTGTTGAATTGCTTCAAGAGGCCGAATCTGCGCAGCGGCGTGAACTGGTGGAAGACCTCTACTGGTCGTTGCTGACGAGTCGGGAGTTTTTGTTCCGGCACTAGTTTTACGCCTGCGGGGCCATCCCTGGCCCCCGCAGGCTTGGGGCACGGCCTCGTGCCGTGCCGGGTGAGAATGAGGTTGGTATGCGGGTGCAGACACTGGCCCCCGCAGGCTTGGGGCACGGCATCGTGCCGTGTCGGGTGAGAATGCAGAGTCAAATTCGAATTCAACGCCTCTTCCACTGGTGGTTCTTCGGGGAATATCGTGAGTTGTTTCCGAGCACGTCGGGTCGTTGCCCATGCCATCTCGCCGGACGTTCGTTCCGGACATCCTGTCCTTCACTCACTCGACGGAAACTTCGCTTCGCCATCCCGGCTCCGCTCAGTTTCCAACGCCGCTCGATTGGCATGGGCAACGACCCTCACCTATTCGATTCCGTAAAGAAGCTCCACTGAGAAAGCGGGGATGCGTGGTTTCCACTCCCGAATCGGCGTTACCAGTTTTTTCAACACGAGGCTGTTCATGATTGATCGACTGTTCATTAGCACCCTGGGAATCATCTTTACCACAGGTACCTTCGCCGCCCCCACCTACGAGCACGACATCACGCCGCTGCTGCGGACGTACTGTGCAGGCTGTCACAATGACCGTGACGCCGAGGGTGGCCTGTCAGTCGAGACCTTTGCCTTGTTGAGGCGTGGGGGCGAGTTTTCCGGCGATCCGCTCAGCCCCGGCAACATCGACGCTTCGGTCATGATCGAGCGGATTCGCAGCACCGACTCCGACCACATGCCTCCACTCGATGAGCCACAGTTGCCGGCTGAGGCAATTGCGGTGATCGAGGCCTGGGTTGCTGCCGGAGCCCCGGGGCCGGCTGAGGACCGTTCCATCCTGACAACGCTTGCCGTGCCGACCCTGCCCCACTACACGGGCCGCAAGCCGGTGGTCGCTCTGGCCGTATCACCGGCGGGTGATCGGCTCGCGGTGGTTCGTGAACGTAGCCTTGAGATCATGCCTCGGAAGGCGGATGGTACGCTGGCGGAAACAGAAGTTGTCGCAGTTGATGATCTGCCAGGAAGGTTGACGGCAGCTCACTTTGACGCAACTGGTAAACGCCTGGTGGTTGCCGGTGGCCTGCCGGGGCTGTTCGGGGTCGCCGAAATCCGGGATGTGGCCACGGGCAAGGTCTTGAGCCTCTTTGAAGGCCACCGCGATCTGCTTTACGACGCTGAACTCTCCCCCGACGGGGCCCTCTTGGCGACCGCCGGTTATGACATGGCCGTGAAGGTCTGGAATGTCACCGACGGCAGCCTGCACTGGGAGAACACAGTCCACAACGGTGCCGTCTTCGATCTGGCGTGGCATCCCAGTGGAACCATTCTGGCCACTGCCAGTGCCGATGAAACAGTAAAGCTCTGGCGGACCCGCGATGGGCTGCGGCTGGATACCCTCTCGCAGCCTCAAGGGGAGGTGTTTTGCGTGCTCTTTTCGTCGGAGGGCGATCGGGTGATTGCCGCCGGTCGTGATAAACGGATTCATGTCTGGGAATTGGTCTCCCGTACTGAGCCAGCTATCAACCCTGTAGTCTTTTCCCGGTTCGCCCACGAGAGTCCGGTGACGGCGATCAGCCTGTCAGCCGATGGCAGGCATCTGCTCAGTTCGGCCGAAGACCGGACGCTCACCGGCTGGAGCCTGCCCGAGTTGATTATTGAACAGACTCATCCGCTGCAGAGTGACGTAGTGGCGGCGATTGAGCCGGTTGGGAATCAGCTGCTCATCGGTCGCATGGATGGCAGCCTATCGGCAGTGTCTGTGGCCAGAAATCCGGTACTGGGTGCCGATTCTGGTTCACCGGTTGTCGTACCGCATCGACCGGCAAGCACAGCTCCGGCAGGCGAAGCAACCGCACGTAACGAATCTGAGCCGAATGATCAGCCAGCTGGAGCCGAGCCAGTCGGCTGGCCGACGACCATCAGGGGTACCATTGGCCGCCAGCAGGATGCCGACTGCTTTCGGTTTACAGGCCAGGCGGGGGTGCCGGTGCTGCTCGAAGTGAATGCCGCCCGGTCGAAGTCGCAGCTCGACTCAAAGATTGAGGTGCTCGATGAGGCTGGGAACCCAATCCCAAGGGTACTGTTGCAGGCGACGCGGGATTCATGGCTGACGTTTCGAGGCAAGAATTCAACCCAGGCCGGTGATTTCCGCGTGCACAACTGGCGGGAAATGGAGCTGGATGAATACCTCTACGTTGGTGGCGAGGCGGTGCGGCTCTGGTTCTACCCGCGGGGGCCTGACTCGGGCTTTGACGTTTATCCTGGCTTCGGCAACCGGCATACGTTCTTTGGGACAACGGCGGTGGCCCATGCCCTTGGCGAGCCGGCCTGGATCGTCCGTCCGCAGGCTCCCGAAAGTGATCCTGTTCCCAACGGCCTGCCGATGTTTCCGGTCTACTGGGAAAATGACGACGAGTGTCAACGACGGCTGAGCACCGACTCGCAACTGATCTTCACGCCTCCGGCCGCTGGCGAGTATGTGGTCAGGGTCACCGACACCCGCGGCTTTGGAGCTGCTGGAAGACCCGAAGACTTTCACTACACGCTGACGATTCGAAAGCCACGGCCATCCTTCAGCGTTGCAGTAGGCGGCAAGAATCCCAAGGTCAGCCCGGGTAGCGGTCGGGAAATCGTTTTCACTGCCAGCCGCATTGAGGGCTATGACGGGCCGATTCGGATCGAGGTGGATAATCTGCCCCCAGGCTTCACGTTTCACGGCCCGCTCAAAATCGAGGCCGGTCAGTTTCGGGCCTTCGGCGTACTCTCGGCAGCAGCAGATGCTGCCGACCCCGACGAGGTGGCCGACAAGGCCGTGCGGGTGACAGCGACCGCACCTGACACGACCGCGCGGTCTGGTTCCACGGCAGTAGAGCCGGTGAAGTTACTTGGTGATCTCGGGAACATTGTGCTCACGGACCCCCCAAAGGTCACTATCGAGATTGCGGTGGCTGCACGTCCTGATCCCTCGCAGCAGGTCGCTGCCACTACGACCGAGGGTAGGGGAGAGCCCCCGGTGCTGAAAATTCGGCCGGGCCAGACCATCAAGGCGAAGGTCAAGGCCACCCGTCACAACTTTGAGGGCCGTATTGAGGTTGGGAAGGGAACTGACGCCGGTCGCAATCTTCCCTTTGGTGTATTCGTCGATAACATCGGCCTCAACGGTTTGTTGATCGTCGAAGGCCAGCAGGAGCGGGACTTCTTCCTCACCGCCTCACCTGTCGCCAGACCGGGGCGACAACTGTTCCATCTCAAAGCCGATACCGACGGCGGTCAGTGCTCGCCCCCGGTTGTCATTGAGGTGGTGCCGGACGCGGGCTAGACCGGGCAGCAAAACAGCCCACAAATTTTTTTCTGCAGCGGTTATCATGCCGCTTGATCAGAGTTGCCGCAAGCGGCTTGGCGGTCTGTCTACCGCCTCTGCTTCGGCCCGCATTCAGCAGGGAGAAATGCATGTCGGAACAGCGGGTTGAAAACGTCGTCATCATCGGCAGCGGGCCGGCTGGCTGGTGCGCCGCCACCTATGCGGCTCGGGCCCAGTTGGAACCGCTGGTCTACGAGGGGGCAATCACCGAGGCCAATCGGATGGCCGGCACCCTGCCGCTGGGCCAACTCGCTCTCACCAGTGAGGTTGAGAACTACGCCGGCTTTCCGGCTGGTGATCTCGGGGCCTTTCTCGATTCAGCCCTGCCGAAAGAGCGGCGGATGATGATGGCCCCGCATGATGGCCACGGGGTGACAGGCCCGGAACTGATGGAGTTGATGCGGCAGCAGGCAGTCAATTTTGGCACCCGTGTTATGACCGACGATATCGCCACGGTCGACTTTTCAGTCCGTCCCTTTCGGCTGAAACCAGCCGCCGGTGGCGAGGTGTTGGCCCGGAGTGTCATTGTGGCGACTGGGGCGAGTGCGAACTGGCTTGGGTTGGAAAGTGAAGAGCGGTTCAAGAATCGGGGCGTCAGTGCCTGTGCCGTCTGTGACGGTGCCCTGCCGCGGTTCCGCAACAAGTCGCTCGTGGTTGTCGGGGGTGGAGACTCAGCCGTCGAGGAGGCAACCTATCTGACGAAGTTCGCCAGTCGGGTTCATCTGATCCATCGTCGGGACGAACTGCGGGCCAGTAAGATCATGGCTCAGCGAGCGTTTGACAATGAAAAAATCGAAATCCACTTCAATAGCCAATTGGTCGAAGTGCTTGGGGATGATGAGCAGGGAGTAAGCGGGGTGCGGCTGGCGAGTACCACAGAGAGCGGAGAGGAGACAGTCGTTGAGGCGGCTGGTGTATTCCTGGCGATCGGACACACGCCCAACACGGCATTTCTGGATGGCCAACTGGAGCTGACGCCGAAAAAGTACATCGTCTGGCAGAAGCACTTCCGCACGGCGACCAATATCGATGGTGTCTTCGCGGCTGGCGACGTGGCCGACGATTATTACCGTCAGGCGATCTCGGCCGCTGGCACTGGCTGCATGGCGGCCCTTGATGCCGAGCGGTGGCTGGCTGAGCAGGAGTAGCAGCGCGGGTAGCAGACTGGTAGCAAAGCTTCGGGCTGGGGGAACTCGTCCTGAGCATCAGTCCAGCATCTGCCGGAAGCGGTCGAAGAGATAGGCCGAGTCGTGAGGC
>CAZKSP010000018.1:0-8996 GCA_964555385.1 uncultured Chitinophagaceae bacterium | reverse complement strand
GCATCAGTCCAGCATCTGCCGGAAGCGGTCGAAGAGATAGGCCGAGTCGTGAGGCCCGGCAGCAGCCTCGGGATGGTACTGCACGCTGGCAGCCGGGGC
Source organism: uncultured Chitinophagaceae bacterium (assembly GCA_964555385.1). Taxonomy (GTDB): domain Bacteria; phylum Planctomycetota; class Planctomycetia; order Pirellulales; family UBA1268; genus UBA1268. The sequence continues at coordinate 8,897 of CAZKSP010000018.1, read as the reverse complement.
GGTGCGATGCCGGAGGCCTTCAATTGTCCCGTCATTGAGGTTGCGATGGGTGACTTCAAGGCAGTCGGGCAGCGTCTCTTCATCCACCGCAAAGCCATGGTTCTGCGAGGTGATCTCTACTTTGCCGGTTGCCAGGTCGAGTACCGGCTGATTGGCCCCGCGGTGTCCGAACTTGAGTTTGAAGGTCTTGGCACCGCAGGCCTGGGCCAGGAGTTGATGCCCCAAGCAGATGCCAAAAATCGGCAGCTTGCCAACTAAATCACGAACGGTCGCCACCCCGTAGTCAACCATTTCCGGATCACCCGGACCGTTGCTCAGAAAGACTCCGTCAGGCTGATGTGCCAGCACCTCTTCCGCAGTCGCCCGGCCCGGCAGAACCGTTACCCGGCAGCCTCGGGAGGCTAGGTGTCTGGCAATGTTCCATTTCATGCCATAGTCGAGGGCGACAACATGCTTGGTACCAGCGTATTGCGAATGTTCTGGCAGATCACCCCCTTCCGTTGGCTGTGGCAGCGGCGTGGCATCGGCGGCAAGCGGCTCTGACCAGTCACCGGTAGAGTCGGGCATCACCTCGCGAACGAGATCACGGCCGGCGAGTTTTGGGGCTTCACGGGCAAGCTTTACCAGTTGGCCAGCATCCAGGATTTCACTTGAGAGCACCCCGGTCATCGCCCCGTGGATGCGAATCCTGCGAACGAGGGCCCGAGTATCGATACCACTGATGCCGACTACACCGGCGGCATCAAGATACTCTGCCAGCGTGCCAGTGGCGGTGAAGTTACTCGCAGTCCGGCTCACCTCCCGAACGACAAAGCCCGCCATCTGCAATTGGCCACTCTCAACGTCGGCGGAATTTACCCCGTAATTGCCAATCTGCGGTGTGGTCATCGTCAGAATCTGACCCCGGTAGCTCGGGTCGGTCAGAATCTCTTGATAGCCCGTCATCGAAGTGTTGAAGCAGACTTCACCAGTCACCGTGCCTCGGTGCCCGAACGCCTCACCAAAATAGACGGTGCCATCCTCAAGCGCAAGTGCCGCTTCAGCCACCTGGTTTGACCTCCTGAAGAGAATGCGAGACTACCGAAAGAGCGTCTCCAATAGTCTTCCAGCATACCACTCGGAACCGCCATGAAAATCGGCATGAGGCCCGGCCGTAGCAAGGTGCTGATGCGGCCTTCGGTCAGCCCTTCGTCTGGCCGCTGCCGGTGACGACGTATTTGTAGGTCGTCAGTTCCCGGGGACCGCAGGGGCCTCGGGCGTGCAGTTTGTCGGTAGAAATGCCTATTTCGGCACCCAGGCCAAGCTCTCCCCCGTCATTGAAGCGGGTGCTAGCGTTGACCATCACCACGGCCGTATCGACCCCGGCGGCAAATTGGTCAGCCGCAGCGGCATCGGCGGTCACGATGGCATCGGTATGACGGGAGCCGAAGCGATTGATGTGCTCAACTGCTTCGGTCAGCGAATGGACGACAGCGATGGAGAGCTTCGGGCCGAGAAATTCAGTGGCGAAGTCCTGATCAGTGGCTGGGCCAATGGCCGGCACGATTACACGGGACGCTGCGTCCCCGACTAGTTCCACTCCCCTTGATTGAAGGCCAGCGGCAACCTGCGGCAGATAATCAGCTGCGACATCAGCGTGAACCAAAAGGGACTCAGCCGCATTGCAGACCCCCATCCGCTGGCACTTGGCATCAATCACGACGGATTCGGCCATGGCGAGATCGGCTGCCTTATCAACGTAGACGTGGCAATTTCCGCTGAAGTGTTTGAGGACCGGCATCCGGGCCTCCGCGCAGACCCTGCGGATGAGCCGCTCCCCACCACGGGGAATGGCAAGGTCGATCAGGTCGTCAAACTGTAGAAATGCGCCCACTGCCTCGCGATCGGCAAGATCGACCAGTTGGATGCAGTCAGGCGGCAGGCCAGCGACGGTGATCGCCTGGCGAATGCTCTCCACGATACGGTTGCTTGAGTGGGCGGCCTCCTTGCCGCCCCGCAGGATGATGGCGTTGCCCGAGGCAATCGCCACCGCAGCAGCGTCGGCAGTGACGTTGGGCCGCGATTCGTAGATGAAGAAAATTACACCGAGCGGCACGCGAACCTTGCTGACCCTCAGGCCATTCGGTCGGACCTGTGACTCGATAACCTCACCGAGTGGGTCGGGTAGCGCGGCCACCGCCTCGACGCCGATCGCGATGGCCTCGATCCGATCAGCATCGAGTTTCAGCCGATCGGTTGCGGCCACCGTCAGGCCGAAGCCGGGGGCGGCTGCAAGGTCCAGAGCGTTGGCTGCCAGGATTTCATCTACGTCGGTCCTGATCTGGGTGGCCGCTGCTCGCAGAGCGGCAGCCCTGTGTTTTCCTGAAATGGTCGCCAGTTGCATCGCTGCCGCCCGGCTGCGGATGGCGATTGCCCGGCAGTGGGCGGCAAGGCCCTCCGAGTCATGTGTCGGATTGACAGGCATTTGTTTCTCCGCAAATAGTTGCCTGCCTCGTGGGAAGGCCGGTAGCAGGTAGCTTTACCTACTTCAGAAAAGCGAGGGCTGGTTTTTGGGTGGCCGACCAGCGACTGCTCACCAAAAAGGTATCCGTTGGTCCGACTGCAAGTGGGACCCGGCTCAAGATGATACCTCAGAAGGCAATGGAAGCGAGGCATCATGCAAGCTTGCCGAGTCCCCTCAGGTGGGTTACGCTCGCTTCCATGTGGGCGGTTTGTTTCTTCCTGTCTCTGAGTGATCTGGACCGTCGTGGCTGAAGAGTACTTCATTCTACGGGAGGGGGCCGTCCGGGGACCGGTCGCCAGACGCGAATTGCGGCGACTCTGGAAACGGAATCGGCTGCTTGAGCAGGATCAGATAGGGCTCTCGCCAAACGGTCCTTGGCACGTTCCCGCTTTGCTTCTTGGGCTCGTCCACGAGTTTGTGGTGAAGCGACCAACGTTTGGCCGTGGCGGTTATCGCGTCGGCTATGCCTGCCCTGGCTGTGAGGCAACGCTGGAGGCTGCGGAGGAGGAGGCCGGGAGAATCGACAACTGCCCGAATTGTGGGTGTTCGCATCTGCTTTCCCACCGGGCACTCGAGGAAATCGACCAATTGAGAACGCAGATTGTCGAGAAACAGCAACAGGCACAAGCTGAACGCGAAGAGCGACAGCTCGAAAAACAACAAAAACAGCAATTACGGCAGCAGGCTCGGGAAGCCCGGCGACAGGATAAACACCCACATACGCAGCCGCTGAAACGAAATTCGGCTAATGGAGGCAAGGCGATGGCCAGACGTGAATTCCCCGCGCTGCAACTTGTAGCTCGGATCCTCATCATATTGCGGAATGTTCTGATCGCACTGTGGGCAATTTTGATGCTTGGAGGCCTGTTTGCGGTGGCCTACGGTGTTGCGAATGCCGAGGGCCTGGGAAGCCAGATGCAACTCACGGTGATTGCGTTCGTCGCAGCGATATCGGGCACGCTCTTTTTCGGTCTGCTTGCACTTGTCTATTGGGCTTCTGCAGAATTAATCAACCTTGCCCTGTACGGGGCTGAACTGTTGGAAGGAATTCAGGACGGTGTTGGTGTTCAACGGAAATCCGGTGCCGAACACCCAGAGAAATAGCCCACGCAGTCTTCTTTCCGCATTTTTGATCGAAGGGCTGCTGAAAATCAGTGCAGCCCCAACCTTTAGTGGAGTGTTTTGAAGAATGAAATCGCATCTGAAAACACGTCGTCACGTGGGGTCTGAAGAGCCAACCGCGAGGAATTGGACGACGAAGCAATTTGGCCGAAGGGTGTTCTGTGCTGCGGTCGTGCAGGGGTGTTTTGTCAGGAGTCTACGATCCGCAACTGCCGCACCAGCGGTTGACTTCAGGCTGGGGATCCAGGCTTTTTCACTGCGAAAATTTAGTCTTGATCAGGCAATCGGCCATGCCCGTGATTTGGGCTTTCAATCGATCGAGTTTTATGGGGGCATGTTCCCAGTCACAGATGACCCAGAGGTTATTGCCCAAACGGTTCGCAAGGTGACAGCCGCAGGCCTGACGATTTCGGCCCATGGTGTCAATCGTTTCACCGCAGATGTTGACGCAAACCGAAAGGTTTTTCAGTTTGCAAAACTCGCTGGGATTCCGACGATTACCGCCGATCCACTTCCGGAGTCATTCGATAATCTCGAAGAACTCGTTCGGGAATTTGACATTCGGATTGCCATTCACAACCACGGGCCCGGTCATCGCTATAGCAAGGTGATCGACGTGCTGCGGGCGATTGAAAACCGCGATGAGCGAATTGGGGCGTGTGCAGATCTTGGCCACTACATTCGTTCGGCAGAACGGCCCACCGAAGTTATTCGGCTCTTGCAGGGCAGGCTCTATGGAATTCACCTGAAAGATTTCGCTGAGATGAAGAAGAAGACACAAGGCGTCATCCTAGGCCAGGGGCACCTTGACCTTCGGGCAGTTTTTGCAGCCTTAAAGCAGGTGCGATTCCCGGCGGACGGGGCGTTATCATTGGAATATGAGGAACACCCAGATAATCCACTCAATGACATTAGAGAGTGCGTGGCGGCTGCTCGGGCGGCAATGGCTTGACCGGAGCCTCCGCCACAGTGAATGTGGCCAAAAAAGTTGTTAAAGCAATTCGGGTGGATGCCACATCGTGGATGCGGATGATCTGAATGCCTTGAGCTGCGAGGCTGCAGGAGGTTGCTGCGGTGGCGAGGTCGCGTTCAGCGAGTGTGGGCTCATGGTCCTGAAGCTGACTGATGAGTTTGCCGAGAAATCCCTTGCGTGAGTGGCCCACCAGAATTGGGCAGCCAAGGTCCAGGAAGCGACCGGCTCTTTTCATGAGTTGCAGGTTGTGCTGATGGGTCTTGCCAAAGCCGATCCCTGGGTCGAGACAAATTGCAGTAGGGGCAATGCCGGCTGCGAGCAGGGCGTCGCGTCGCTGGCGAAGATAGTCATGAATCTCTGCTACGACATTGTCATAGCGGGGTTCCAGTTGCATGGTCTGCGGCGTGCCCTGCATGTGCATCGCGCAGACGCCAACTCCCGTTGCCTGAGCCAGTTCAGCCATCGTCGGGTCACCTTCCAGCCCAGTGACATCGTTGATGATCTCAGCTCCAGCGGCGATTGCTCGCTCGGCTACTACTCGCTTTGAAGTATCGATTGACACCGGCAGACCAGACTCTGCCGCCAGCCGCCGGATCACCTCGCCGACTCGCCGCCACTCTTCCTCAGCCGCCACCGGATCGGCGAAGGGGCGGGTGCTTTCGCCGCCAACGTCGAGAATGTCGGCCCCGGCAGTGGCCAGCTGCAGCCCGTGCGCGACAGCCGCATCAATGTCGGTATGCCTCCCACCATCGGAAAAGCTGTCGGGGGTGACGTTGACAATACCCATCAGCAGTGGCGGCTGGCCTACTGGGGGCAGCGGGAGTTGCCGGGTTCGCAACTGCCAATGAGTCGGACGCGGGGTGGCGGTCATCACCACGGCTCTTCCATCAGGCCGACGATCTGCTGGGCCATCTTAACGATGCCCTCCTGCTGGGTGCTGATCACTGAACGACCATATTCCGGAACAAGCGCAGCCGACTGCCCGACGTCGACGCTGGCCGCGGGGACAGGGACAGCACCCGACGCCAGCACCGTGCCACCGCGGTCGGCCCAGGTAACGAGGACTTGGAGATTCATCTCGATCATGCGGGATTGGTCGGTGGGGCTCTCGACCATCACGCGCTTGGTGTCGGCAACGACCCTACCGGTCAGGATGCTATCAGCGCCCTGGCTATCGACCACTTTGAACGGGGTCCGCTTCTCGATTTCTTTGCAGACTGCCTCAGTCAGACGCTCACCGAGATCGACCGCTGGAACCACCCGGAAGCTATCGCACTGAAACAGCGGCACATAGATGGTCCGTACGTTTGCTGCGTAGAGCGTACTGTTCCCGAACCTGTAACTCGCACAGCCGATCAAGCCGGGCAACAGGCAGGCAAGCCCACCTAGAAGATGCCGGCGGCCAAGCTGAGAGGGTAGTGATCGGTTCATCGTAGCGGTGGGCTCTCACCCGAGTTGTCCTGACGGGCAATTGCCGTTTCGGCCTCGGCCATTGCATCAAGTTCGGCTTCCTTCAGTGAGTCGGGGTTGAGGAAGGCGGTGAGCGCAGGAAAAGGGTCATCGCTGACATCTTCAAGTCCGGCCAGTTCCTCCAGTCGGTCGCGAGACTGCTGGGCTAGCATGGTCTTGGGGTAGTCCCGAGCGATCAAGGCGTAGTAAATCCGGGCTGAGGTATAGTGATTACCCTTCTTGTAGAACTCGGCTCGTTTCCAATGGCGGAGGGCCTGTTGGGCGGCGATCTCGGCCCGGCTCCGCACCACCCGCTGTTCTTCCTCGGTGCTGAGTTGATCAGGAAACTGCACCAGAATCTGGTCGGCGAGAATTTCAGCCTCGTCGAGCATGCCCCCTTCATAGGTTGGCCCCTGATATGCCTTCAGTTTGGCCTGAAGGGCAAACAGATGGGCGGGCATCAAAAACTCACTGTCAGGGTATTCCGTCCGTAGTAGTGAATAGAAGTAGTCGGCATCGAGCCACTCTCGGTTGAGGAAGTGGGCGTTGGCCTCGGCCATCAGGCTGTCATCAGCCAGTGGCCCGCGGGGGTCATTGAGCCGGACATGCTCGTAGGCCTTCAGGGCACGGCCGCGGGTATCGAACAGCGGTCGGCTGCGGTCTATTACGTTTGGTACCAACAAGGGCAGATGCCGTTTCCCGTCGAGAGCCAGCCAGTACTGGGCAATCACAAACTGCCTTTGTGCGATCCGGTCGAGATAACGCGTGTTGGGATATTTCTTCACCAGGCCGTCGTATTCGTCCTCGGCCTTGGGGTACTGGTCGGTAAAGAACAGGCATTCGGCCGACTGCCACAGGGCATCCTCTTCAAGAGCGGAATCGGGCCAACGGTCAATCACCTTGCGGTAATGCTTGAGTGCCTTGGCGTACTCTTTCTGCTGGAACAGGTCATCTGCCTCATTCAAAGCCTGCTTTGCCACTGACTCGTTTGGACCCCGGCCAACGAGTTTCTTGAATCGCCGCTTCAGGGTCTCGCCCTTGAGGGCGTTCCAGCCGAATTCCTCCTCGGCCCCAGCGTATTCAGAGGAAATTACTGAAGAACTATCCTCCTCGGCCAGATCCGCAGCGACATCGCTGCCACTGTTCCAAGGCCAAGAAGGTTTTGTCAGGCTCGCGCAGCCTCCGGTAATGGCAATGACGAGTGCCGCCATGCAGCCCAGCAGGGCCATCTGGAGCCGGGGGCCTAAAAAACTTGCAGCGTTCATCAGTGGTTCCCCGGGGAAAAGGCGAGGGAGGTCGTCAGCCAAAGGCTGGTTTTCAGGCGGCGTCCCAGGAGGTTGGTGATCACAGTGTTCATAACGGCACGAACCTCCCCCAACGCGGCAGTCGCAGCTTGAGCCTGATTCGGTAGGATTGGTTCGACGGCAAGTTTCCGGAGTAGGTTGACCGCTGCTGCCGAGACTGAGACGACCGGTCGCTGACCGCGGCGGCAGCGGGGGCAGAGCCCACCACCGGCAAGCAGGCCGAAGGCAATTCGGCTGCCCTCAAGTTGGTTGCCACACTCTGCACAGCGGTGGAGGGCCGGCTGCTGGCCGAGTTCCCGCAGGATGCCCAGTTCGGCGTGGACCAGCAGGGCAGCGATGGTTGTTGTGTTTCTTGCCCAGTTGATGGTCTGGTCTTGATTGGTGCCGGGTCGAGGCTGCGAGAGCAGCCCGACTGTTGTCCGCGCGAGATCGAAGAGGGCGGGTTGTGGGTCGGCATCAACGGTGACGGCATCAAGGAGTTCGGCGAGGTAGAGCCCGGCAGCGACTGCCGCCTGGCAGTCACCGACACGGAATCGCTGCTCCAGAAAGGCCTCGGTCAACAAATCGAGGCTGTTGGCAGAGCGGCGGAGAACGAGTACCTGACAGACCGAAAGCAGGTCAAGGGCGGCGTCAAAGCTGCTCTTCGGCCGCCACGCTCCTTTCGCCAGCCCCCGCACTTTGCCATGGTCGCGGGTGAGTAGGGTAACAATGGCACTAGTTTCACCGAAGGGGATGGCCCGAAGAACCAACGCCAGTGTCTTGTCGGCCGTCATAACGGATCCGCCGGTGTACTCGCCCGCGATACCCGCAGCCGGGTGATCCGTCGGCGGGTCGCCGCCAATACCTCAATTGAGACTCCGTCAGCCTCTATCCGTTCACCCGCCTGTGGAATCCGACCAAAAACATGAAAGGCGAAACCGCCGATGGTGTCGAAATCAGCTTCTTCCGGCAGGCCAAAGTGCATCCGCTCATTCAGGTCGTCCATGGGCACATTGGCAAGCGTTTCGCAGGCATCTTCTGAGAGTACAAGGATGCCGTCGGTAAAGGCTTCGTCATGCTCGTCGGCAATCTCTCCAACAATTTCTTCGAGCGCATCCTCGATGGTGACAAGGCCACAGACGCCACCAAACTCATCCGTGACGATCGCCATATGCGAGTTGCCCCGCTGAAGTTCCCGTAGCAGTTTCTGAACGCTCATGGTTTCGGGGATGAAGTAAGGGGACCGCATGAGCGTGGTGAGATCAGGTGGTTCCCGTTCCGGTTCATTTGCTACGGAGCGGATGCGGGCCAGTTCTGCGAGTACTTCCCGGGCATGTAACACCCCAACAATGTCATCGGTCGAGGCTCGCCAGACCGGTAGTCGCGAATGTCCACTATCGATGGCAATCGTCACCGCTGCCGACCAGCCGTCTGCCAGCGGGATCGCCACCATTTCAGTCCGAGGCGTCATGATCTCGGAAACTTGAACGTCTTCAAGTTCCATGACCCCCTCGATCATTTCCCGGGCCTCTTCATCGAGGTGCCCTTCGCGATGAGCCTCTTCCAT